>DOHD01000012.1 GCA_003535455.1 Acidimicrobium sp. | reverse complement strand
CGCTGCCTACATACTTTGCATAGCTCGTGTCGCTTGCAACGCCTGAGATTGCCACGACAAGGGCGACACCGTTTGCCGCAATTCGCCAGTTCACTCGTTCAGCGTATCTCTAGGCAACTTGCGAAATATTTGTTGCCGTCATCTCATCGCTGACATCGATAAATATGCACTCACCCGGGCAGACCTCAGCAGCACGCAAAACACTTTGACGATCGCGCGGCGCGACACGAGCAAGACTGCTGGCACCACCTGGGTCATTTAGTGGTACACCCAGTTCGGCAACATATGCAATGCCGTCTTCGAGCAATTTGAACGCATCAGCACAATGGTCTTCACACAAACCGTCGCCCGTGCACAAGTCTTGATCGATCCAAACACGCATCTCGCTCAGGCTACTTAGCGAAATACGCCAAAATCAGCACACCGATCAAAATCAAATTTCGCGCGACATCTAGCCAACTCATCGGTCGTTGCGAAGTAGCACCAAAACACGAGCAAGGCAATCTTTCTGGGTCGCGCAATCGCACGAGCAACAAAGCCGTGAACGCGAACAACATCGCCATACTCGCGGCGACGGTTATCTCAAACCACCAGCCACCGACAAGCAGCACCGCCAAAGCAATTTCAGCCAAAGGCACGAGCACAACAAATGGGTCTGGTGCGCCGAGAGCGCGAGCCTGAAAAGTCCAATTTTCAAATGTCGCAAACTTTGCGACGCCGGCATAAACAAAAACTGCGGCGACAAACAGCGCAAGAACAAAACTCACGACAAGGGTGATGTCGTGACAACGGCTCCCTTTGAAAAAACCATTGGGTCTCCCGCGCCAGCAACTGCTTGAAGGCACTCTACGCGCCCGACAACGAACAAGTGATCACCAATTTGCGAACTTGACTCAAGTTTGCAGTCGATATATGCGATGCAACCATCGATCATCGGTGATTTCAACGGTGAATTCGACCATCTCACCCCGTCAAAGCGATCTTCGCTTTCTTTGGCGAATCGCCAACACAACTCACCTTGAGTCGCCGCCAAAACATTCACGCAAAACGCGCCCGACTCGGCAATCGCGGGCCACGATTTCGAATTAAGCCCCGGAAAAAACCCGACCAGTGGTGGATCAAGAGAGATCGAACTGAACGAACCAATCGTCAACCCTTGGGGCTTACCCGCTGCATCGAGACCCGAAATAATCACGACTCCAGTCGGAAAGTGTCCAAGCACGGTTCGAAATTCTTTGCTATCAAATTGCGAATTCATCGCTGTTCAGACTACGCCAGAAACCTCAAGGGTCATTCCATCGGCCGCGGCGAATACTTCGAAGCCACGATTCTTGGCCACCCCGGCAAGTCGCCGAGCGATTACATCGAGTGCGTCATCGGTGCGCGACGGGTCATGGTGAAAAAGTGCCAGTCGCTTGGCTGATGTCGTTTCGGCAACCCACATCGCAAACTCAAGAGTCGAGTGGCCCCAATCTGACTTGATTTCAAATTCAGCAGGCGTGTATTGCGAGTCATGAATCAACAAGTCGGTGCCTTGACAAATCTGGCGCGCGCCAGTTGTCAGCGAAAAACCGGTCACTGGTTGCTGATGATCCGAAAGATAAGTCACCGTCGAGTTTGCGGCCGTGATTCGGTAACCGAGTGTCGGGCCGGTGTGGGGCACGAACCGACTCGTAACTTTTGTGTTACCGATCATGAAATCATCGTCACCAACTTCATGAAAATTAATCGTGGCCTTGAATTCGCTCAAACTAATCGGAAAAATCGGTGGACAAATCTTTTTCAAGAAAATTTCGCGAAGGCTTCTTCCGTCTTCTTGCCTCGGCGCATAAATCTCAAGAACCGTCTCTTCACAAAGCAACGATTTAAAGAATGGTAGACCTTGAATGTGATCCCAATGCAAATGTGTAAGCAGACATGTGCCAACAAACGGCACAATTTCAGTTTCGTTTTGCGATGCGTTCAAATATCGCAGGCCGGTGCCGAGATCAAAAATTATCGGCGCTTCGTTGGGCGGCTTCACCGAAACACAAGAGGTGTTACCGCCATAGCGATGCGTGTGCGGGTCATGGCACGCAGTTGAACCACGGACGCCATGAAACACGACTTTCAAACCCGATTCCCCCACAGGTGAAACGGTATTGGTATTGCAAATGAGAAGTAAAGACCCAATGGGGTGACCTTCGTCGCAGGCAACTAAATTTACATTCATGGCTGGCTCGACTATCAAGATCGACTGCGTCTCTGCAAACGACACCGACTTCTCTTATCTCGAATGTGGCACAGGCAAACTCGCGTTGCTACTGCACGGCTTTCCTGACACGGCGAACACTTGGCGACATCTGATGCCCAAACTCGCCGAAGCCGGTTATCGCGCCGTGGCGCCGTTCATGCGTGGCTATGCCCCAAGCGCGGTGCCACTCGATGGCTGCTATCAGACGGCAATGCTCGCGTGCGACGCAAACGCTTTGCACGAAAAACTTGGTGGCGACGGTGACGCCGTGATCATCGGTCATGACTGGGGTGCACCAAGTTGCTACGGTGCCGCGATCGATGCACCAACACGCTGGCGAAAAGTTGTCGGCATGGCTGTGCCACCAACTGCAGCACTCGGCATGGCGTTCGTGCAAAATCTTGAGCAGATCAAAAAAAGCTGGTACATGTTTTTCTTTCAACACGGCCTGGCTGATCTTGTTGTCGGCGCAAACAATCACGCGTTCATCGAAATGTTGTGGCGCGACTGGTCGCCTGGTTACGACGCAAGTTTTGATCTTGAAGCGATTCGCAAATCACTTGCCGAACCTAAAAATCTGCAAGCAGCACTCGGCTATTACCGCGCGACCCTCGGCGACGGCTACCGCGATCCGAAACTCGGCGAGTTGCAAAACCAGATGGGTGCCAGTGTGCCAACTCAGCCTTTGCTCTATTTGCACGGCGCAAACGACGGCTGCATCGGCGTCGATGTCGTCGATTCGGCAAAAAAAATCGCGCC
>DOHD01000143.1 GCA_003535455.1 Acidimicrobium sp. | reverse complement strand
TTGACGACTCGCGGCCGGGGCGAGTGAGCGTTGTCTTTGTGTGGGAGTCGCTTGAAGCGTGGATGCGCGTCGGGTCGGCAGAAATTCAGGCGCGATTGCAGGCCGAGTTTGACGCGCGGTTCAAGCACCCCGTGAAACTTGTCGAGGCATGGCATGAAGACACAAACTTTGGTCTGCATCGTTGGAGTCGCTTCGAGCGGTGAGGCGGTCTGCAGTCGGGTTAATGGTCGGGTTCGCGATTGGCGCAGTGTTGTTTGTTGGTGCGTGCGGCGGATCTGGCGGCGGCGCGGGTGCTGATAACGCTGGTGCTGGTGGCGAGTCGCGAACAATTAATGGAAAAGTTGTCGAAGCAGGTGCTGATTTGGCTGGTGTAAATTTGGCCGGCGCCGATCTGTCTGGTCTTTATTTGGTTGGTGTTAATTTGGCGGGCGCCGACCTAACTGGCGCAAATTTGTCAGGCGCCGATCTTTCGGGGGCGAACTTTCTTGACGCGAACTTGTATCAAGCCAATTTGAGCGGTGCGAATTTGAACATCGCGAATTTGCATCGCGCTGACTTGGTCGACGCCAATTTGTCGGGTGCAGATTTGACTGGTGCCGATCTTTCGGGCACATTTTTGTTGAATACGAATTTGCGCGACGCGAATTTGGTTGGCGCCGATTTGTCACGCTCGAATCGCACGACCGCCGATTTCACGGGTGCCACGATGCCCGACGGCACGAAGTATCCGTAAGAGTTCTTAAATAACCGACTGTTCATAAATTGTTAGCCGACATTAAAGTCGTGCGACTGATTCGGTTCACGTGCCTGTTTTATGTTGTGGGTCTATGACAAAACAACACATAACAAGTAACAAAAATATCGGTTTCGGTTCGCGCTTTCGCAGCCTTGCTGCACTTGCGCTCGTTGGCGCACTTGCATTGAGTGCATGTGGTAGCGACGATGAAGCTACAGACGAAACAGTTGCCGAAGAAGTAACCACAGACGTTGCGAGCGACGTTTGCCCAAGTCAAGAAATCGTTGACGCGGCAGTCGCCGAAGCAAAAGTGAACTTGATCGCACTGCCAGACAATTGGGCGAACTACAAGGGTATTTTGGCTTCTTTCCGTGAGAAGCACCCAGAGATCGAGAACCCAGTTGCCAACCCAGACGCGTCGTCGGCTGACGAACTTGTCGCAGTTGAAACATTGGCTGGTCAAGAGACGCAACCAGATGCACTCGATGTGTCACCTGCGATTGCTCAAGAAGTTGACAGCAAAGATTTGTGGGAGCCATACAAGCCATGCACCTGGGACGAAATTCCCGACTTTTTGAAGGATGCCGATGGCAAGTGGGTTGCTGCTTATTACGGCATCATGGCGATTGGCACCAACACGACAGTCGTAAAGACTGCGCCAGAGAGTTTCGCGGATCTCGCAAAACCAGAATACAAAGGTCTCGTTTCATTGAACGGTGACCCACGTGAGGCTGGTTCGGCATTCAACGCGGTCGTGGCTGCGTCGCTCGCCAACGGTGGTTCGTTTGACGACATCATGCCGGGCATTCAGTATTTCGCCGATCTCAAGGCATCGGGCAACCTTGCCGGAACAGATGTGACTGAAGCTTCGGTTATCGCTGGTGAGACACCGATTTGGCTCGACTGGACATACAACTATCCAGGTTTGGCACCGAAGTTGGTTGAGAACGGCATCACCTGGGCAATTCGTGTGCCGACTGACGGTGTGCACGGTGGCTACTACGCACAAGGCGTTGTCAAAGGTGGACCGAACAATAACGCAGCGAAATTGTGGATCGAGCACATCGTCTCGGATGAAGGCGCGCTCGGTTATCTCGAGGGCGGTGCGATTCCGGCACGATTCGAGGCACTTGTAGCGGCAGGAAAAGTTTCAGAAGAGGCGAAGGCCAACTTGCCAGCGCCAGAACTGATTGCGCAAATCAAGTTTCCGACACAGGACCAAATTGCCAAGATGAAAGAAGCCTTGGCAACAAATTGGGGTCCGATGGTGGCGGACAAGTAATTGCAGGTTGCAACCACGAATATAAATAAATCTAAAAACCGAGTGGCGAGTTCGTTGGGGCAACGAACTCGCCATTTGGCATTTTTGCCGTATGCAGTTTTTTTGTTCATTTTTTTGATCTGGCCCGGACTTTATGTTTTTCGTCAGGCGCTCAACCAGAGTGCAGGTGAACGAAACCCGATGATCGAGGCCGTGACGGGGCAATATCGATCGAGTTTCATTTTTAGTTTGCAGTTGTCGTTCATTAGTTCGGCGATTGGGTTGGTAATCGGTTCGGCGGTCGCAATCGCGATAATGCAACTTGCCGATGTGCGCGGGCTGCGCAACATCTTGGTCGGGTATTCATCAGTTGCTGCAAATATGGGTGGAATTCCGTTGGCGTTTGCGTTTCTCGCGGCGTTTGGTATGCAGGGTTTGGCGACGCGGTTGTTGAAAGAGATAAATATCGACATCATCGGCTGGGGATTCAAGATCTCAGATTTTTGGGGCATCGTTCTCGTCTATCTCTATTTTCAAATACCGCTGATGACTTTGGTGTTGGTGCCTGCGCTAGATGGTTTGCGTCGAACTTGGGCCGAAGCTGCACAAAGTCTTGGTGCAACGGTCAGTCAGTATTGGCGGTTCATCGCATTGCCGATTCTGACACCCGCCATCTTGGGGGGATTTTTGTTGCTGGTGGCGAATGCGTTTGCGGCATATGCCACCGCTTATGCACTTTCGTCGGGAGGATCGAAACTCGTGCCCGTGCAGATTCGATTTTTTTTGCAAGGTGAAACGATCACGGGCAAATCGAACCTCGGATATGCGCTTGCGGCGTGGATGGTGATCATCACGGCGATGTTGGTCGCGGGTTTTCAAGTGATGACACGACGCGCCGAACGGTGGCGACAATGAGACTTGGCAGATTTATTGCGTGGTTGGTCGTCGGGGTGGTGGCGTTGTTTTATGTAGTTCCGATGATTGCGATGACTAGGTTTGCATTTCAGCGAATACCTGTGATCAAACTTTCACTCGGCAATGTTTTCGATAAATGGACGGTCGCGCCGTTATTTGAATCTTTCACCGAGAGCGAGTTTCGTTCGAGCGCGACCCTCAGTCTGATGCTTGCTGTTGCCACTGCATTGTTGACTTTGGTGCTGTTGGTGCCAACGATGGCGATCGCCCACCTGCGATCGCCGAGGATGCGCAGATTGATCGAACTTTCGGCAACATTGCCGTTTGTNNCACAGAACGATCGAAAACGGTTTGGCGGCGCTTGATCTGCGCACACTCGTAAACGCATCACGCAGCCTCGGCGCAAGTTGGACGCGCACCATGATCTTTGTGATTGCACCGAATATTCGGGCGAGCATCGCCACGGCGTCATTTTTGGCGTTCACGGTCGTGCTTGGTGAGTTCACGATTGCGTCTTTGTTGTTGAAAAATACGCTGCCGTTGTATCTTGCATATGCGCAAGGTCGCAATCCACAGGGCGCTTTTGCCGTGGGCATCGTCTTAATTATTGTTTCAACAATTTTTGTCGCCTTATCGAACCGACTTGGCAAGGTGGTTCGCGCATGACACGCAATATTGTTTTTAGTGATATCTCGAAATCATTCGGATCAGTCAATGCGTTGTCGCACTTTAGTTTGAGCGTCGATGAAGGCGAACTTGTCACATTGCTTGGGCNNGTCGGCGGCATGATGGAACTTGTCACATTGCTTGGGCCGAGTGGGTGCGGCAAGTCGACAGCACTTCGGGTTGCCGCAGGTTTTGAGGCCGCAGATTCTGGCGATGTATTGATTGGTGGTGCGAGTGTGATTGCATCTCCCGCCAACAAGCGGGGCATTGGCATGGTGTTTCAGAATTGCAGCTTGTTTCCGCATTTGAAGATCAGTGAAAATGTCGAATTTGGAATGCGAGTGCGCAAGATGTCGCGAACTTCGCGCACTGCAAGAGTCGGCGAGTTGCTTGATCTCGTGAGGCTTGCGGGTGTTGCCGATCGGTATCCGCATCAAATTTCTGGTGGGCAACAACAACGAGTTGCTTTGGCGAGAGCCCTTGCTGTTGAGCCTCGCGTGTTGTTGCTTGACGAACCATTGTCGGCGCTCGATGCTACGGTGCGCGTCGAGGTGCGCGACGAGATTCGTCGAATTCAGCGCGCGTCAGGAATCGCGACTGTTTTTGTTACTCATGATCAAGACGAAGCGTTGGCGATTTCAGATCGAATTTGTGTGATGACCGAGGGCCGCATCGAACAAGTTGGTACGCCCGTGGTCGTTTATCGGGCGCCCGCGACGGCTTTCGTCGCACGATTTGTTGGCAAGGTGAACGATCTTGGTGTTGATGTTGTTTCGTCTACCAAGTTGCGATTGCGCGGACACCGATTTGCATTTGAGATGAAGCCGGGTGCCGCGGGTGCAGGTGCCGCGGGCCGCGAGGCACAGATGTTGATTCGACCCGAAGATGTGCGCGTTGCTGCAGCGATTTCAACCGAAGATTCCGAAAACGGAATTCACGGTGTCGTTCGGACGATTAATTTCGGAGGCGCGACAACCTCGATTGATGTCCAAGTTGTTGGCACCGATCATTTTGTTCGTGTTGCCGACAATACACGTACGATGAACTTTCAAATTGGCGATGCCGTAATTGTCGAGTTCGACACGGAGCGCGCGCTTTTGATCTAGCGTCTGTCGCTCATGATTGTTAAAATGTGACCGTGACACATCGAGTATTTCAGATGGCGGTGGCCGATGTTTACCCGCACTATGTAACCAAAGTCGAACGCAAAGGGCGACCGCTCGAAAAGGTTTTACGCTGAATTATCGCGTGCCGAAAGATTTGGTGCGCAGAATTTAGCCGTCGCGGCGACAGCGTTCGCTGCAATAGCGAACATTTGGCCAATTGCGCGCCCATTTTTTTCGCCACTCGAATGGCTTGACGCATGTCGAACAAATTTTTGGGGCAAAACCGTTTTTGGTTTGTGCCGTGCGTTTGGTTTTTGCTGAGCGTTTGGCTTTAGCCACGTGTTTAGCTCGTGATTGCGTTAAGTGAGGCGCGAATGCCGATGACATATGCGTCGCCTGCGGCAACTTGTGGTGCGAAGCTCGCGACAAGTTTGTTGTAGTCGTCGGGTGATGTGGCGTTGGCGAACTGCACGGTTTGCCATTTGCGGCCGTCGCCGATGATCGTGCCTTCGGCTGAAAAGTTTGTTGCATTCGGTATCGCGGCAAATGCAGTTTTGGTGTCGGTGTTGCGACGCACGACCATTGTCAGCCATTGATCGGTTGCTTTTGGTCGTTCGCGAGTGTCGAGCGAAAGATTTTCTGGTCGACAGCACACGATAATTGTTCGCTTCATGCCGGCTGCTTTGTGAACATGTTTTTCACCGAAGTCTTTG
>DOHD01000157.1:7715-9841 GCA_003535455.1 Acidimicrobium sp. | reverse complement strand
CCTAGCGCGAACTCTTCGGCTTCTTTTTGAATTATTTCATCGGCTGAGGCAACGGCCTGACCTCGACGCGGGTCAGACTCTTGCAACAACATCCAACCTTCACTTTGCAGTGCCGTCGAAGCGGCTGCCGCGTCTGCAACTGCATCGCCAGATGGCTGCATTGGCGTGAGCATAATTTCTGCATCGTCAAGCAGGTCTGAACTTCGAACGATCGTGGTTGGTTCACCCGGTTGCCATGACGGCTCACGACCTTTAAGACCAATTCCGTATGTCCACCAAATTGATCCCATGATCGCCATCCAACCGAAAAGTCCAGCCAATACGACGAGAAACCCGAGTCGCGCACCCAAGTTTGTGCCAACCACCAAATAAGTGCCGCCGATCAACACGCCTACGGCAATGGCGACAATAATTATGCCGCGAAGTTGCGGTTCAAAGTTAACCGCGAGAAGCGACAACATTTTTATAGACCTCGCACGTAGTCGATGATCGCACCAATTTGATCGTCGCTGAGCATCAAACCGAATGCCGGCATGCGACCTGAACCTTGACCTTGTTCGCCATATTTTTTGCCGAACTCACTGCCGCCTTTGATGAATTCGATCATCGCATCACGCTGCGGAAATTGTCGCACCGTCGAACCACCGGTCAGGTTCGGGCCTAAGGCACCACCACCGGTTATTTCAGGCTCGCCATATGACCAGCCTTTGGTGTGGCAACGAGCGCACGAATAATTGCCGCTGCCTAAATCTAGATTGAAAAGCGCCTCACCAATCGATGAATAGGTGCCGGCTTTCACCAAACGCTCGGCTTCTGCCTGAATTTCATTTTGCTTTTCAACCGGCAACCTGCCGTTTTCGTCTCGCGGAATCTGGATGCTCTTGACATATTCGATGACCGTTTGAATTTGCTGTTCGTTCATCGGGCCACCACCAACTAGACCCCAGGCCGACATCGGTGAGAAATGGACGACCGTATTCGAGAATGAATCGAACTTCTTCTTCGCTATAGCGATAGAAAACTGTGTTGATCGCTGGTGCCTTCCAGTTGACCTGCTTGACCTGACCTGTTTTGGGGTCTGAGATTGCATACGAAGCCACGCCGCCACCGCCCTTCATGCCACCGTGACAACCCGCGCAGTTGTAGCCACCATCGGCCGTCGTCGCAAATAGACCCGTGCCCCAATCTTCGAATTGATGTTGAAACTCTTTTTCTGCCCCGACCATGCGGCCAGGTTCAAGAATCCAATAAAGCGGCAATGCGATTGTCGTGACGGCAAGACAAGCCAAACCGATCAACTGAGTGCGCTGAATTTTTTCGCCTTCGAGTCGCTCGTCGTCGTAATAGGGCTTGCGGTTGGCTGCAAGTTTGATCTCTGCACCAACCTCACGCTTTGACGATCGCAAATTGCCGAGGCCATAGATGATCCAACCCAAAACCGAGATGAGCAGAATTACCCAAGCGATAGTTGTCGTTGTATCGGCGATCATCGCTGCACCATTCATTTAGTGACCACCAGTTCCACCGACACAGTGCGGACCTTCTGCTTCTTGACCAGTTGTGTTGACGCCAATTGGTGGTCCACCAAAGACCGTGCCCGTATCAATGACGACCATTCCGTTATTTACCGAGACACCGAACCGATCCATTCCACGAGGCGCTGGCCCACCTTTTTTTTCACCAACGCGGTTGTATTGAGACCCGTGACATGGGCACTCGAACCACTGCGAAGTTTTGCACTCGGGCACTCGACAGCCAAGGTGCGGACATTTCTGATACAAAGCAACGATGCCCTCTGACATACCGGCAAACACGGGGCCTTGACCTCGGTAAATTGCATCGGCTTTTGAAATCGCTTCTTTTGGATATTCGGTGACCCACGAACGAGCCTCTGGCAAATACAAGAAACCTTTGTTGGCACGAATCTGACCGATGACATCTTCTAATTTTCCGGCATTGATCTTTGAACCGAAACCGCCGTCGGCGCTCTTCCAAAGAAATGCGATCAACGCAGCAGCAAAACCACCGAGGCTTGCGCTCAGCAATGTGCCAGTGGCGCGATTCAAAAAAGCCCGACGAGACTCGCCGATCATTTCGGGGTCTGGTGCAACCCATGGTTCGATTTC
>DOHD01000157.1:6335-7530 GCA_003535455.1 Acidimicrobium sp. | reverse complement strand
ACTGCGATCGCAATGGTGATGATGGTTGTTGAGTTCATGAGATTTTTATCCGATCACAGTTCGAAGAAGATGCCTTCACGCCACGGGAAGACAAAGTTGAAACCAGGGCCTCTGAAGAACGAACCGATGATCACAAGCACCGCCCAAAACATCAGGTGCACGGTCATCAAACTTGTCATTATTTTGCGATCTTCAGGACGGTTCGACTCGTTGCGATCAAGATACGGCGCAAGTATCAAGATGATCAGACCCATACCCGGAATCGTCACGCCGGCAATCATCGGGTGAAACATCGTCAACAATTCTTGCAACCCAAGAAAATACCAGGGCGCTTTCGATGGATTAGGCGTCTTGTTGAAGTTCGCCGCTTGCAAAAGTGGAGCGTTCACAAACCACGAAAACATAAATGTGAACGCGGTGCAAGCAAGTGCCGCAACGAACTCGATACCCAGCAAGTGGGGCCAAGTGTGAACCTTGTCGACTGGCACTGCTTTGACATCTTGAATTGAACCTGACTTGACAACGGTCAACAAACGTTGAGTGTGACCGCCTGGTCCAGCCCCGACCGGAACGCCACCGTTCGACTGAGATGCAACAACGGCACCAGGTTTTTCGGCGACTGCAACCGCGCTCTTGTTGCGATCAAGCAACTCGCTCGGTATTCGAGAATCACCGTCGGATGATGCGCTCGTCGTCGCACCAGATGCACCAGCGGCAGCTTTTTCGCGCGCTTCTTGCGCACGCTTGAGAAGATGTTCTGGAATGCCGGCCATCAGAGTGGTCCTGAAATTCCGCCGTCTTTGCGCACGCGCCAGAAATGTATCGCGAGGAAGATGACTGTCACGAACGGAAACAACAAAACATGCAACACATACCAGCGCAACAAAGTTTCGGGGCCGATCTCAACGCCACCCAACAGCACGAATCGAACTTGCGAACCAATTACAGGTGAATAACCCATCATGTTGGTACCCACTGTCACGGCCCACAACGCGAGTTGATCCCACGGCAACAAATATCCAGTAAACGAAAGCAACAGTGTGAGAGTCAACAAAATTACGCCGATCACCCAGTTGAACTCACGCGGCGCCTTGTATGCACCATGATAAAAAACTCGCGCCATGTGCAAGAAAACCGAGAGCACCATCAAGTGAGCAGCCCATCGATGCATGTTGCGCACCATCAGACCGAATGT
>DOHD01000157.1:3153-6303 GCA_003535455.1 Acidimicrobium sp. | reverse complement strand
CAAAGGGTGTAACTGACCTTTACGGCGTGTCGCTTCACCTTGACCGGGTGCAAGTGATAGAGAACCGAGTTCATCACGACATATGAACGGTTTCGGGGTGAATCTGAATAACCCTTGCGGAAGATCGAACCTGGTCGAAAAATCGAGTTCCAAGCTTGGCTTGACTGCATCGACTCATTGAGTTTTGTCATGCGTTGCTTGACTGTTGGTCGCGACTTTTGTTCAATGATTTTTGCCATCTAATTTTCTCCGTTCCTAAAATCTCATGCCGTACGAGTAGCCGTGGTTGTTTGTTCGCATATGTGTTTCGCCGGTTGCAGGTGCCGCACCAACCTTGCCAAGAATTATTACACCGGTCGGGCAACGATCAACGCAAAGCGCGCAACGCGTGCAAACATCGTCGTCGATTATGAACACAACTTTGTCTGACGGATCTTCACCTGGCAACTCGGTGCCGCTCGCTTCTGAGATCGCATCGAGATTGACCATATGAATGCACTTCCACGGGCAGATGTCCACGCAACCTTCGCACATGATGCACTCTGACTGATCGATATGAATGAACTGTTTGGGTTTGACCGCCTTGTTCAAATATTCGGCATCGACCTCGACTAGTTGATAGTCGTCGGTGAAAGGCATCATTGGCGGGTTTGCGTCAGTTTTTGCCATCACTCAGCTCTTTTTCACCAGAGGACGACCGTAACTCGACGAAACAATTTCTTTCGACTTAACTTCGCCACGCTTCTGCCACCAACTGAACAAATAAATCATCAAACCTATATAGAAAACATGGATCGTTACGACGATGATGTCGCGAATCGCTTCATAACTAATGGTGATCGGAAAGCTGCCACCGATCGTGTCAGACTTCAAAATGTCGAACGGCCCATAAACAAGTTTGTCTTTGCGCCAACCCAACTCTTTGTCGGCGTGGTCAATAAATTGATGCGGCACCACACCAAACGCCAGGAACAGAACCAAAAAAATGTAGGCAGATGCCATCATCGCCTCACCCCAAGTTGCTTTGCGATCAAACTTGCGACGCATACCAATTGGAATGACAACAAGGCTCATCAGGGTCGTCAGCACGAACGAAAACAAGAATGCCTGGTTCATTCCTGGCCATCTGAGAATGTCAATTGCGAGCATTATTTGAGGGCTTGCCTTTCGCCTGAAAATCTGGTTTTAGCCTAGTCGGGCAGACATTCAGGTCAGTATTTGTAAAGCAAACATGACTGACTCGTAGGTCACATTTATTCACGATTGCTCAACTTCTCGGGTGTCATCACGGTCTAAAAAACAGTCACAGGGTTGTGCGATCGTGAACTTATAAATCTTCTCGTCAATCCGTCTAACCTATTAATTGAAGTCAAGCACATCGCAGAATTCTGATTCAAGGAGAATTGTGGCCGGAATACCCGAGCATCTACTTAAGCGTGCGCAAGAGGCGCGCGATAAAGCGGCTGGCAAAACTCCGTCAACCGACGCGTCGGGTACCGAGCAAAATCTTCCAGCAAAAACCTCCGAAACAAAACCGACGCCGACGCCACAGGTGGCGAGCGCACCACCGCCACCACCACCAGATCCAAGTTATGTAGTCGCCGCCAAAACTCGAAAAAAAGTTCCGTTTTGGGCGATGGCTGCTTTGAGCCTATTGCCATTCTGGGCGTTCATGTATTTGCTCGCCGTGAAACCGCAAGAAAAAACTGTCGAAGGCCCGATGGCAATTGGTGCAGGTGTTTACGGTACGTGCGCAGGATGCCACGGAGCAAACGGCGCAGGTGGTGCGGGACGAGTTCTCTATCAGGGCGAAGTTCTAAAAACATTTCCAAAGATCGAAGACATGTTGAATTTCGTCTATGCCGGTTCGCAACAATTCGTTTCTGCGGGCATCAGTGTTTACGGTGACCCGAATCGTGAAGGTGGCGCCCATGCACCACTTTCTTACAACGGCAATCCAATGCCACAACAAGGAGAAAAATTCGGCGGCGGTCTGACTGACGCCGAAATTCTCGGGGTTGTCTGCCATGAACGCTATGAAATCGGTGGAGCCGACAAAGAAAGCGAACAATGGAAAACCGAATACGAAACTTGGTGCTCGCCAGAGTCTGAAATATTTTTGGGCCTCGAAAACGGTTCGGTCAATTACGACAATCTCGCCGAAACTTTTGCGGCGCTTCCGAACCCACCTACAAATGTCGGCACAGATGCACGCCCCTCAGGAAAATAAATAGAAACTGAGATCGCACCCCTCGATCTAACTAGCGAAGTAACAAAAATACTTCGCACAGAAGTTCTCGTCATCGGTGGGGGTCCGGCTGGGTCGGCCGCCGGTTTCTGGCTCGCAAAACTCGGGCATGATGTCACGGTTGTTGAACGAAAAAAATTTCCGCGCGAAAAGACGTGCGGTGACGGTCTCACTCCCCGCGCAGTAAAGCAACTCGACGACATGGGGTTGTCATCACAACTCTCACAATTTCACCGTTACGAAGGTTTGCGAGCAACAGCGCACGGCAAAGCACTCGAGTTGCAATGGCCGACACACCCGATTTATCCGCAATATGGCTATGTCGTGCGTCGCCGAGAACTTGACATGATGGTCGCTCGCAACGCACAGAACGCTGGCGCAAAACTTCTCGAAGAACACGAAGCAGTTGCACCAATCATGGAGAAGGGCTGCGTGCGCGGGGCAATGGTGACCAACAAACAAAACAACACGACTGTTGCAATCAACGCCGACTATGTGCTGATAGCCGACGGTGCCAACTCTCGCTTTGGGCGAAGCATGGGCACCTCGCGCGAGAAGTCGTGGCCATATGGCACGGCAATTCGCACTTATTGGCAAAGCCCGCGCCACCAAGAACCGTGGATCGAATCGGCGCTTGATGTCAAAGACCGCAACGGCAACTCGATGCCCGGTTACGGATGGATATTTCCTGTTGGTGATGGAACGATCAACATCGGTGTCGGACTTCTTTCGACATTTAAAAATTTCAAGGACGTAAACACTTCGCACTTGCTCGATTCATATGCACACATGGTCGCCGACAAGTGGGAGATCGACCCGACCAAACCTGAGTGCAAAGCCACCAGCGGCAAGATTCCTATGGGCGGTTCGGTCGGACCAAAAATAGGACCAACGCACATCGT
>DOHD01000157.1:1720-3096 GCA_003535455.1 Acidimicrobium sp. | reverse complement strand
CAACCAGTTTTAATGCGCGAACTTTCACGAGTCGGCATTCACAGCCGAACATTGATGGAGTGGGTCTTGCGCATAATGGCCAACTTATTGCGACCCGACGAACTCGGGCCTGCCGAAGCCGCATACAAGGCTGCTTCCAAAATCGTTCGGCTGTTTCCTAACGCTTGAAGAATCGCCTCTAACCCGTACACACAACTTCGTCGACTTCGTCGGTGATCAAGTTCAACTTAGTCACGCTCTTGTCGGGCGAATAGTCGTTGATGAATTCACGCAGGGTGCCGACGTCTTCTCCGCAAGTCTTTTTGACTCCGTTGGCCAGACGCACGATCCAATCGTTGGCCAAAACTCCGCGATTACCCGAGTCAAGCATGTCAACAAGGCTGGGCAATTCAAGAACTCGAGTCGGCTTTGAAGAATTGGTGTCGGTGAACGCAAACCACATCACCGAATCACCGAACATGTTCGCCAAAAACACACAACTTGAGCCTGCATTTAAATCTGTGCAGTTGTTCTCGCCGGGCGTATCTGCGGCGATAAATATTTGTCGCGCGTCATCAAGCGTCACCGACGCTTCACCAATGGTTCGTCCGTTTTCGATTCTCCAACCTTCGCTCTGCGTAAATGTTGTCGCAATCGCAACGGTCTCGATGTTTTTCTCGACACCGACAGATATAGAAGCAGGTTCGCCACCGCGTCCAAAACAGTCGTCACACGAAACAAGCAGAATGATCACCGCGCCGAAAGTCAAAAGGCCGAGAGAAACCCAAAGACGCAAATTAAATAATTGACGCACCTTCTCAGATTAGGCGCGAAATATTGCCGAACTAGACCGAAACCGAGCTCGGTGCTTTCGCAGTTTTGGCACCTTCGATTTTTTCGGTGCGCATCTGCTCGTAGTAACTCAAAATCTGAAGTTCTACACCCAAATCAACGTTGCGCACCGACACGCTACTCGGGGTCGCCAAAACGATCGGCGCAAAATTAAGAATCGAAGCAATACCGGCATCAATCAAGGCATCTACCGCAGATTGAGCGGTCGCTGTCGAAGTTGTGATCGCACCGATCGTGACATTCAAGTCACGCACAATTTTGCCGAGATTTCGAACATCGCCAATCGTCAACCACCCAGTGCTCTGGCCAATTTTTTTCGGGTCATTGTCAACGATGCCAACAACCGGAAACCCGCGCGGTGCAAAGCCGCCAAACTTTGCGAGCGCGCAACCCAGATTGCCCGCGCCCACAACGACGACATTCCATTCGCGCAAGAGACCAAGTTCGCGTTTGATTTGGTGAATTAAATATGTGACCTCATATCCGACGCCACGGGTTCCATAACTGCCGAGATACGAAAGATCTTTGCGCACTTTGGCGGCGTT
>DOHD01000157.1:0-1631 GCA_003535455.1 Acidimicrobium sp. | reverse complement strand
ATTTTCACAAAGTCAGAAGCGAAGAAATCGTCAAAATCAATCTCATTTAATGTGTGTCTTTGGTGACACCTCAGGGCCGTTATGTCGACCGAGACCCTGAGTTATCGTTCTTGCGTGATTTTCTCGCCGACCTTTGCCGAGGCAAATCAACTGAATTCGGCTTTGGCTGGAGGCGCCACCCTTGTTGCCACGGCCTTCGCACTCAGCACATTCGATCGCTGGCATCGACGTGGACAGCTGCACGAATTGGCCTGGTCGATCGCCATGACACTTTTCGCCATCGGTTCGGGTGCTCTTTGGTGGGCCGAGTCAACAGGCTGGTCAATCTTTGTCTTTCGAATCTTTTTTCTTGCTGGCGCCGTGCTCAATGTCGCATGGCTCGCACTTGGGACGATCTATTTGTTGGCAAACAAAAAATTTGCTGATCGATTGCGTCGCACTTTGGTCGCACTCAGTGCGTTCAGTATCGGGGTCATCGCCGTCGCACCGACAAAACGAAACATAACCGCAGGCGAGTTTCCTGCGGCTCGTGAAATTTTTGGTGCTCTACCGAGAATCATGGCGGCCGTCGGTTCGGGATTACCCGCGCTCGTGATTATTTTCGGAGCAGTCTGGTCAATCTGGCGAGTCGTGAGTTCTCAGACACCAAACATGAAGTCGGCCGCTCATCGAACGGTTATTTCACCCGCAAGATTGGCTGTCGGCAACTTGTTGGTCGCCACCGGCACACTCGTTCTCTCGGCAAGTGGCACACTTGCTGGTCGCCTGAGCAAAGACCGAGCATTCGCGATCACGCTGCTAGTCGGTTTGTGCATATTGTTCGCCGGCTTTTTGGTCGCCAGCAACTCGACCCAAAAGAGAAAAGAACTACCGACCAACTATTGAAATCAGACCCGCGATAAAGATAATCGCGAGCAATAGCCCAAGCGTCAACGTGGTGGCAGGTCGCATGTTCGAACTTTATCTCTTTGGCGCAATCTTCACCGCAGTGGTAATCGTGCTGTTCTGATCGCCTTCTTGAAGTTGCGACAAAACAACCAAGTCGCCACTGCCAATGTTTAGTTCAGTTGCGGCCGAGCCCCGGTCGACACACAGCGAGAGCATGCCATATGAGTCGACAACGAGACCAAGATTTCCATTGAGCGCATCGTAACTGCGCACAATTTTTAACGAGCGCACGACTTGTTCACGGCTGACACTCGCCCCACTCAAATTTGAACCAATCTCGACCCGCAAAACCTCACCAAAATGTGTGACTTCATCTGGTCCGATATTTAACTGACAGTTACCAAAGCGGTCGACCCATGTCACCTCGCCGTGCAAAGCACCGCCCTCTTCGCGCGGCAACGGCACGACACCAGGCAACAACAAAGCGGGGTCGATCATCTCGCCGAGTTCGCTGAGATCGACGCCGTTGCATAAATGCGCCGCGACTGGTGCAAAAATATCTCGCCCTGCAAAAGTTTCGCCAGGGCTACTCAGGTGATACTCGGTGTTCGTCAAACAAACTGCGCGACCCGCACCACCGGCAAGCGCAATCGCCATCGCCAATAATCCATTATCGGGACCGACGAAAACACCCTTGCCTTCGGCTACTTCAACGGCGACAGCACGTCGCGACGAACCCACAC
>DOHD01000112.1:1312-6100 GCA_003535455.1 Acidimicrobium sp. | reverse complement strand
TCTGCCGAGTAAGAAGCGCTAACAAAGTTTTGAGTACGGTGATGTCGTGCTAATTGCGACATGGAACGTGAATTCGCTCAAGGCTCGGCTTGAACGCGTGACCCAGTGGGTCAACGAGAATCAACCCGATGTGTTGTGTATGCAAGAAACAAAAATGAAAGACGAGGTCTTTCCGGCTTTGACATTTGCCGAAATGGGCTACGAGTCGGCCCACTTCGGCCAGGGTCAGTGGAACGGTGTGGCGATCATTTCAAAGGTGGGTTTGAAAGATGTCGTCACGAACTTCGCCAAACCAGTCGCGCCAGACCATGAGGCGCGAATTATTTCGGCGACATGTGGCGACGTCAAGGTCGTTTGCGTGTATGTGCCAAATGGCCGTGCACTTGAGGATGACCACTATAAATACAAACTTGAGTGGATGAAAAAGTTGAAGCAACACGCAAACACAATCGCCAAGCCGAGCGAGAAACTTGTGATCGGTGGAGATTTCAACATCGCACCGACCGATGATGATGTTTGGGACGTCACCAAATTTGAGGGGGCAACCCATGTCAGTGCGCCCGAGCGCGAAGTTTTCTCTGACTTGTGTGAATGGGGTTTGACCGATGCGTTTCGTGAACTAAACCCTGAACCAAAGGTGTTTTCGTGGTGGGACTATCGCAACGGAAGTTTTCATAAAGGTGAAGGTATGAGAATCGACTTCTTGTTGGCGACCAAGTCGCTCATGAGCGAAGTCGAAGCATCGAGCATCGATCGCAACGCGCGCAAAGGTGAGAAACCAAGCGATCATGTGCCAGTGACGATTAAGTTGAAAAAATAACGCAATGTCACCGAATGAAACACCTGATGAGGTAGCGCCGAAGTACGAGAGTGCTTTCAAGGAGTTTCATATTCGTACACAAGAGCATTCGCCGATCGATGCCAAGCGAATTGAAATTGCTGACGAACTGCGCGCGGCGGCAGATGAATTGCTCGCAACTTCGGCATCACTCGAAGAGTTGGAAGAAACTCGCAAGATGATCAATCAGGCCGTAACGAGATTACAGTCGCGCCCACACTCGCATGAGTACATGGGGCCCGCCGAGGGTTCGTTGGCGCCGATGAATAGTTTTCTCGATCGCAGTCCAATCATTGGCGGCATTAACCCGCTGAGTGTGCCGATGCAAATGAGTATCGACGGCGACGGGGGAAAAGATTCGATCGTTGTCGGTCACGCGACATTCACGGCGGCATACGAGGGCCCTCCGGGTTGCGTGCATGGTGGTTTCATCGCCGCATATTTCGACGAAGTTTTGGGAATGGCCCAGTCGCTGAGCGGCAACCCTGGAATGACCGTGAACCTGACGGTTGATTATCGTTCTCCGACACCGTTATTGCAGCCGGTTGTTTTTCGAGGCTGGGTGGCGTCGGTGGATGGTCGAAAAATCAGCGTGATGGGCACGCTGCATCACGGTGAAACACTTTGCGCCGAGGCGAAAGGTTTATTTGTTTCGATGCGCCCCGAGGTGTTTCAGCGCCTGCTCGAGATTCGTCAGTCTCAACCGACCTAAAACTATTTGAGGTTTTGTGTTGCCAGCCGTGATTCGGCTTGGGCGACGATCGACAAAACATCTGGCCCGATTTTTTGGGCAGTAATTACGCCGACGATTTCGGCGAGTTGTGCGGTTGTTTTCGGCAGTTGTTTGGCGATCTCGCGCAGATCTTCGTCGTAGATAATTGACGTGACAGGTTGCTTGATGACCTTGGCTCGTTTGTTGCGCCAAGTGCGCAGTTCGTCTTCGAGGGTTTGCGCCGTCGTTTTTATCGGTCTTGGTTTGGCGACGAGTTTCGATGTTGGCTTGTCGAGAGTTGGGTTGACGATTTCGGCGAGCAATTCGCTTCGACCAGCAGTGCGACCTTTGCGAGTTTCGCACCAAGTGACAAATAATTGTTGCGATGCCCGGGTGAGTGCGACATAGGCGAGGCGAATTTCTTCGTCTTGTTGATCTTGGGTGATCGCTGAACTGTGTGGCATCAAGCCGACTTCGGCACCAGCAACGACAACACACTGCCATTCGCGACCCTTGGCCGAGTGAAAAGTGAGAACCTCGACGCCTTCGGTGGCGCGGTGTTCGGCCGAAGTTGCTCGCATCCATGAGGTGAAAGTGCGACCGTCGACCGAGCCAGGGTGGTCGAGTTTGAGAAATATCTCAACTTGTTCGGCGACCCAGCGTTGAATTTCTGAACTTGATTCGGTTTTCATGTCGGTGACCCAAGTCGCGAGTTCGTTGCGGTTCGTACTTTGCGCGGCGTCGGCGATAGCCGAGTTAAGTTCTTTTGATGGGCGCGTCGTGCGCACCTGGATGTTGTTTTTGATGAGTGCGTCGACGATCAACTCGACTTGAATGTTCGTGCGCACGAGCACCGCCGAAGATTGCCAAGGGTTGGTGCCACCGGTGTTGGCGAACTGCCACAGGCATTCGACGATGCCTTGGGCTTCGGCTTCGGCGTCGGCGAAGCCACGCATAACAACTGGCTCGGCGCTCGGTTTGATTGCGCGAACATCGATCTGGGGGTCGACGAGTTTGGCCACGGTTGTCGCGGCGTTCAAGATTTGCGGTGTGCAGCGATAATTATTTGGTAGTCGCAAGACGGTGGTGCCGCGAATTTTGTCGGGTAGCTCGTCGAAGAGTCGTTTGTCTGAGCCGTTCCATCCGTAAATTGCCTGCATCGGGTCGCCGACGATGAACACATCAGCGCGCTGACCGCGAATCGCCTCGAACAGTTCATATTGCAGCGGGTTCATGTCTTGAGCTTCGTCGACAAAAATATGTCGATAGCGCCAGCGCACTGCCTGGGCGTATGCGTTGTCGGTGCGCATCGCTTCGACCACGCGGGCGATGAGGTCGTCGAGGTCGAGCGTGTTGCGCTGGATTTTTAGCTGTTCGTATTGCTTGAAGATTGTTGCGATTTCGTTGTGAGGTGCAGCGGTGTAACGACCAAGTCGTTTCGCGGTTTGCGCATAGTTTGCCGGCGAGATCATTCGCGCGTGCGCCCAGTCGACCTCGACCAATAGTTCGCGACTACGACTCGACATCGGGTGGTCTTGTGCCGCTTGGGCTATGAGTTGCGAGCGATTATGAATGATCGATGGCATTGGCTTGTGAGTGTCGGCGAGGCGCTGTCGCAACAATGCAAGTGCAATCGCGTGAAAGGTGCCGACCGTAACCGATTGTGAGTCGCGCGATACACCCAATGTTTTTAATCGCCGTCGCATTTCGCTGGCGGCTTCGCGGGTGAACGTGATCGCCAACACGCGTTGAGGGTCGGCTGTGCCTTTGGCGATGCGATATGCGATGCGATGAGTCAGCACGCGAGTTTTGCCCGAGCCGGCGCCGGCGTGCAGAACGGTTGCAGTTTCGGGGCATGTGACCGCGGTGCGTTGGTCGGCGTCCATGCCGTTTAGTAGTTGGTCGGCGTCCACGCCATAACGCTAGGCGGTGGGTGTGGCTGCGAGAAACTAAGTTTGAGGGATGGCTTATCCGCAAAAATTGTTGAATCGCGGTGAGCATATAAGTCTTGACTTGCACCCGCATTGGGTTGTGTTCGTCAAGCCTGGCTCGATCGTCGTTTTGTTGATCGCGGCGGCGATTTGGGCGCAACAACTTGGTGACGGTTGGTTGAAGACGGGTGTGAGTCGAGTTTTGCTCGTCGCGATTTTGTTGGGGCTCATCAATTTGGTTGCGGTTGTGTTGCGGTGGTCGAAAACTTATTTCGTCGTGACCTCGCAACGAGTGATTTTTCGTGAAGGCGTGCTGGCTCGGCGCGGGGTCGAAATACCACTTGAGCGAGTGAACAACGTGAATTTTGCGCAGTCGATTTTGGAGCGCATGCTGGGCGCCGGCGATTTGCTGATTGAGTCGGCGAGCGAAGATGGCCAGCAATTGTTTGGCGATATACGCAACCCCGAACAGGTGCAGAACATGATTCACGAGGCGATTCATGCGCGCACGGGTCGAGATGTCGATGCGAGCCCAGTTGTGGCACAACTCGAACGGCTTGAAGCGATGTTGTTACGCGGGTCGATAACGCAGTCAGAGTTCGACGAACAAAAACGCCGCCTACTCGGCTAGAGAGTTGGTTGTTAGTCGATTGCGCGTCGAATCGTTAGTCGAGTTGGGAGGCGGCGTTGACGGCGCGCACTTGCCAGCCGTCGATTTTTGCGGTGGCATCAGCGAGAATGACGATGCAGCCGCCAAAACCGCCACCTGTCATGCGCGCGCCAAAGACACCAGGTTGCAAAGATGCAGTGGCGACTGCCGCATTCATCTGCGGCGTTGAAGTTGCAAAGTCGTGATCAAGAGAATTGTGGCTGTCGATCATCAACTGACCTGCAGATTTGAGATCACCCTTGCGCAACATTTCAGCGAAGTCACGCACTCGCTGGTTTTCGCTGACAACATGACGTGCACGACGAAAAATAGTTTGGTCAGTGATGCTCGCTAATGACGAGAACTTAGCAAGGCGCAAGGGGCCGACGACTTCTTCAGCCATCTTGCACTGGGCGACGCGCTCGGCGTAGCTACTTGATTTAAGTTTGCGCTCGGCAATAAATTGCACGACGATTTTTATGTCGTTAGGCAGTTGCACCGGAGAAATCGTCAGTTCGTGACAATCAATAACTAGCGCATGGTCGCGGATGCCAGATGTGACGGCAAGTTGATCCATTATTCCGCAGGGCACACCAACCCCGCGAAATTCGGCGCGTTGGCAAAGTTTGGCGCGCTCGACTGGCGTGCTCGTGTCGCC
>DOHD01000112.1:0-1307 GCA_003535455.1 Acidimicrobium sp. | reverse complement strand
TGCATTTCGGCGGCGACGCCGGCAACATACCGACCCCAAATTGGGCTTACTTTTTCGGGTGACGAAATCGGCAGGTCAAACTCAACTATTTCTGATTCGTTTTCACTGCGCAAGCGCACTGAATTTTTCGTGCGGTTACCTCGAATTGTGGTGTAGCGGTCGATCGCCATTGGCAAAACGAGGCCACCCGTATAGTCGGTGTGATCGCCGATCAAATTGACGCGCCCCGGCGAATGAAATGAAAGCGGCGCTTCAGACATAGTCTTTAGTCACTATATAGATTGAGTAGAAACCAAAAACCGAAAGCGAACGACATCATGGCCCGTGCAAAAATATCGCCGACGATCGAACTCGAATATGACACATTCGGCGACCCAAAGAATCCGGCGTTGCTATTGGTGATGGGTTACACCGCGCAAATGGTTGCATGGGAAGAAGAATTCTGCAAAATGTTCGTTGCGAAAAATTTGTACGTGATTCGTTTCGACAATCGCGATTGTGGGTTGTCAACAAAGTTCGATGGGGTGCAAGTCGACGTGAATGCCGTGATAACAGCAGCGTTGATGGAAGAGCCGATGCCAAAAGTGCCATACACACTTTCGGACATGGCGAGTGACGCGGTGGGTCTGCTTGATTTTCTGAAGATCGAACGCGCTCATGTCTTGGGGGCGTCAATGGGCGGAATGATCGCCCAAGTGATGGCAATCGAGCACCCGACACGAGTTCGTTCGCTGACATCGGTGATGTCGATGTCGGGTGAACCAGAATATGGTCAGTCGGCACCCGAAGCGATGAACGCCTTGTTGTCGGTGCCGCCGTCTGATCGCGAGGGCTACATTGCCCATTCGCCGATCTACCAGGCGTTTCATTCGAAGAAGTATCGCAGCGATGAAAACTCGAAGCGTGCGGCAGCGCGTGATTTTGACCGCAGTTATTATCCGCAAGGTGCGCCAAGACAATTAGCGGCGATTTATTCGACTGGTCGACGCACTGAACAACTTCGCGCTGTAAAGACACCGACGCTCGTGATACACGGCAAAGACGACACATTGATCACGCCTTCGGGTGGCGAGCGCACAGCTGAGTTGATCGCCAACGCGAAACTTGTGTTGGTCGACGACATGGGGCACGACTTGCCACAACCGCTGTGGGGCAAATTTGTCGAATTGGTTTCTGACTTCGTGTCGACAAACTAATTTTTGTGGCTAGTGCGTCGCGCGGCCCGTTGGCGGGCTACAAGATAATTGAAATCGCCGGTATTGGGCCGGGGCCGTTTGCGGCGATGATGCTCAGCGACATGGGTGCTG
>DOHD01000114.1:10198-12344 GCA_003535455.1 Acidimicrobium sp. | reverse complement strand
TTTTTCGGCGCCACCAGAAAGATTTGCAAGTTCGGTTGCCACCTTACTGTCGGGCGCTGGTTTGAGTCGCGACGGGGCGCCATCCCACCAGCCGCCATAAAGACGCCAGATATTTCGAACAACGAATTCGGGCTCGTCGTAAAGCGGACGCATATAGGGCTTTTCTAAAATATTTTTCGGAACTTTTACTGTGTGAATAATCGTGTCTAGTGTTTCGCCCGCATTCATCATCTCAATTACTTGCGTGACGAGACTTTCGAGCGACGTCGCGATGTCGTCGAGNNCGCTGAACTTTTTGCGGATTGCCGGCGTTGGGGTAGTTCCAGATTACGAAGTCGCCGGCAAATAGCCACTTTTTATCGGGTAACCAGGCCCAAAGATGATCGTCTGTTTCTCCGCGAGCATGATGCAATTCGATTTTGGTTGAGCCAGCGGTGAAAGTGTGGGTGTCGCGAAAAGTTTGATCAGGGCGCATTGTTGAGCGAGGCAAAAACCGTTGCAGATTTTCGCCGATGTTCAAACCCATGTCACTGCGGATGCCACCGAACTGGCGCTGATTGATGCGGATATTCCAGTCGCTTGTTTGCTCGTAGCGATCAATCCGAGTGCTGACATTTTCGTGACCGATCACGTGTGGTTTTTGAAAGTTGTGTTCGGTCGCGTCGGCTGCAAAGGCGAAACTGCCTCCAATGTGATCGGCATGGCCGTGGGTATAAATCAAATTCGAGATTCTGTCTTTGCGCCAAGAGCGAATTGATTTGACGACGTCTTTGCCGCTGCCTGCACCCGATGCATCGAAACACATCAAACCATCGCCCGTGTCGAAGACCGCACTGGGACTGAAACTCTCGACGATCGCCAAGTTTTCGGCTAGTTCAGTAATTTCATTCGTAACACGATTTAGCGGTTCGTCGACAACGCCCGACTCAATAACCCGCGCTGACAACTCAAGCGGATGCGTAGCCATATTGTGAGATTAAACGATCGGTGCCAGGGTCAAACTATTGAATTGAGCTATTTGGGTTCGCGGGGGAGACCAAGGGTGCGTTCGGCGAGGATGTTGCGCATCACATTTGAGGTTCCACCCATGATTGTGTAGGCCGATGCGTAGGCGAGACCTTGAGTCAGGTCGTCCCATAACAAAGCGCGAGCACCGAAAACTTTGTTGACAAACTGCGCGACGCGCCATTCGTGCTCGGTGCAGAAACACTTTGTGGCCGCCGAGAAACCGCCCGGTGCTTGTCGCAAGACTTCGCGAATAACCAAGATTCTCCCGATGCGATAACCGGTTTCGATTGCGGCAATGTCTTGACGCACGAGCGGATGTTTGCGGTCGGCATGGTTGAGGGCCATTTTGTAAAGAGCGTGATTCGAAACGAGTCGATCGATGCCACCACGTTCGTGTTCGAGTTGGCGCATCGTCTGTTTGAACGCGCCACCGAGCACGCCGACGAGATTCGACGCAGGCACGCGAACATCGGTATAGAAAACCTCGCAGAAATGACTGTTCGTAGTCATATCTTTGATGGTTCGAACTTCAATACCAGGCGTGTTCATCGGCACGATTATTTCGCTGATGCCCTCGTGGGGTGAGCCTTCGTTGCTTGTGCGACAAATGAGGTAGCAATAATCGGCTTGTTCGCCGAAACTTGTCCAGATTTTTTGGCCGTTGATCACAAACTCGTCGCCATCACGACTTGCGAATGTTTTCAAAGACGCCAAATCGCTGCCCGCGTTTGGCTCGCTCATGCCGATGCACCATGTTGTTTCGCCTGACAACATTTGCGGCAAGAATGCATCTTGTTGGGCCTTGGTGCCGTAACTGATTAGTGCCGGCCCCATTTGTCGATCAGCGAACCACGATGCAGCGATTGGTGCACCCGCGCTGATCATTTCTTCGCCAACAATCAAGCGTTCGATCGGTGGTCGGCCGTAGCCACCGAATTCGATGGGCCAAGTCATGCCGATCCATTTATGTTTTGCAAGTTCACGGGAGAAATCTCGTGAGTATCCGTTCATCCAGGTGTCGTTGAATCGACCGTATTTGTTAACCGCATCTGTGGCAACAGAACGAGCTTTATCGCGTAGCGCGATTTGTTCTGATGTCCAGGCGAAATCCATAAAGATGTACGATACTTGTAACAAT
>DOHD01000114.1:6014-10167 GCA_003535455.1 Acidimicrobium sp. | reverse complement strand
ATGACTCGGATCATCTGGAAGTTCATCAAAGATCGCTTGATCTTGCCGTATCTCGATGTCAAAATCGACTATTACGACTTGGGTGTCGAGAATCGTGACAAAACGAGCGACCAAGTGACTGTTGACGCAGCAAATGCGATTTTGAAACATGGCGTCGGTGTTAAGTGTGCGACGATCACGCCAGACGAGGCACGCGTCAAAGAATTCAACTTGAAGCAGATGTGGAAGTCGCCCAACGGCACGATTCGCAACATTTTGGATGGCGTCGTATTTCGCGAGCCGATCATTTGCAAGAACATTCCGAAGTTGGTACCGCACTGGAACAAGCCGATCGTGATCGGTCGTCATGCGCACGGCGATCAATACAAGGCAACCGATTTTAAGGTGCCTGGCGCAGGCACGGTGACGATGACTTATGTGCCGCAAGATGGCAGCAAGCCTGTCGAAATGAAGGTTGCCGACTTTAAGGGCGCCGGCGTCGTAATGGGTATGTATAACTTCGACGAATCAATTCGCAGTTTTGCAAGAGCGTCGTTTAATTATGGTTTGCAGCGCAACTACCCGGTGTTCTTGAGCACCAAGAACACGATTCTCAAGGCATATGACGGTCGATTCAAAGACATTTTTCAAGAAGTGTTCAACGAAGAATTCAAGAGCGAGTTCGAGAAGCGCAAACTTACTTACGAACATCGTTTGATCGACGACATGGTTGCCTGCATGATGCGCTGGGAAGGCGGATATGTGTGGGCGTGCAAAAACTATGACGGCGATGTGCAGTCAGACATCGTCGCCCAGGGTTTTGGGTCGTTGGGCCTGATGACATCGGTGCTGACTACGCCCGATGGCCGAGTGCTTGAGTCTGAAGCGGCGCATGGCACCGTGACCCGTCACTATCGCGACCACCAAAAGGGTCTTGAGACTTCGACCAATTCGATTGCGTCGATTTTTGCGTGGACACGCGGTTTGATTCACCGCGGCAAGCTTGACAACACACCAGAAGTTATCGAATTCGCCGAGAAACTCGAGGCAGTTTGCGTCGAGACCGTTGAAGGTGGCGAGATGACCAAAGATCTTGCGGCTCTGGTTTCGAAAGATCAGCCGTGGCTGACGACGCAACAATTTTTGGCGGCAGTCGATCGTCGATTGATTGAAAAGATGTCGAAATAGTCGATGCGCGCGGTTGTTATCACCAAGCATGGTGACCCGAGCGTGCTCAACGTCGTAGAGGTCGACAAGCCGACGCCTAAACGCGACGAAATTTTGGTCAAGGTGCGTGCGACTTCACTAAATCGCGCCGACTTGATGCAGCGAATGGGTTTTTATCCAGATCCGTTTCCGGGTGCTCACGAAATACCTGGACTCGAATTTGCGGGCACCGTTGAGGCGTGTGGCGGGTCTGCGAAAAAATGGAATCTTGGCGACCAAGTTATGGGCATCGTCAGCGGCGGGGCATATGCCGAATATTTGGTGGTGCCCGAGATGCAAGCGATCTCTGTGCCGAACAATATTGCGTTACCAAATGCGGCGGCGATACCCGAAGTGTTCATGACGGCATGGGATGCACTCGTGTGTCAAGCAAATTTGCAAGCCGGTCAATGGGCCCTTGTGCATGCTGGTGCGTCGGGTGTGGGCACCGCGGCGATTCAAATTTGCAAGGCAATCGGCGCTTACGTCGTTGTCACATGCTCGGCAGGCAAACGCGATGCATGTTTGGCCCTTGGTGCCGATTTGGCGATCGACTACAAAACGCAAGACTTTGTCGAGGTCGTAATGCAAGCAACGCACGGCAAAGGTGTGAGTGCCGTGCTCGATGTAATTGGTGGAGATTATTTGAATCGCAACGTCGCGGCACTCGCTTTGAAGGGCTCGATCGTGCAGGTGGGCTTGATGGGTGGCGGCTCGACGGCCTTCAATATCGGAGCATTGATGCCCAAGCGGGCACGATTGATCGGCACGGTTTTGCGACCCCGTCCGGTTGAAGAAAAAATCGCTTTGACACAACGCTTCATCGGCGAAATGATGGAGCTATTCGAGGTCGGAAAATTGCGACCAGTAATTGATCGTCGATTTGGTCTAGATCAAATTAGCGAAGCCCACAGCTTTATGGAGAGCAACGCCAACACTGGCAAAATTGTTATTGACGTTTGTTGAGCGCGACGTAGTCGCGTTGCTCGACGCCCGTATACCACTGGCGCGGGCGACTGATTTTTTGCGCATCATCTTTGATTAGTTCGTTGTAGTGGCTTAGCCAACCGACCGTGCGAGGAATTGCGAACAAAACCGTGAACATGTCGATTGGAAAACCAAGCGCCTGATAAATCAACCCCGAATAAAAGTCGACATTCGGATAAAGCTTGCGTGAAATGAAGTATTCGTCGTTGAGTGCGACTTCTTCGAGTTTTAATGCAATATCAAGCATCGGATTTTTGCCCGTTACATCAAAAACGTCGTAGGCGGCTTTTTTGATGATTGCGGCGCGCGGGTCATAATTTTTATAAACGCGGTGACCGAAGCCTTGCAGTCTGCCATTGCCAGCCTTGACCGCCTTGATGAACGATTCGACATTGTCGAGGCTGCCGATTTCGTGCAACATGTTGATCGCCGCCTCGTTGGCACCACCGTGAAGCGGGCCATAAAGCGCGGATGATGCAGCCGACATTGCGCTGAATGGATCAGCATGCGACGAAGCGACGACGCGCATCGCGGTCGTGCCGCAGTTTTGCTCGTGGTCGGCATGCAAGATGAACAGAAGATCCATCGCTTTGGTGAGTCGTGGATCAACTGTATGGTCGTCGCCGAGCCTGAACATCATGTTCAAGAAATTCTCTGAATAACTCATCGAATTGTTCGGTGAGACGAACTGCAGACCCATGCTGAAGCGATAGCACATCGCCGCAATCGTCGGAACCTTGGCGATGAGTCGCAGAACTTGTTTGTCGAGTGCACCAGGTTTGAAAATCTCTTTTGATTCGGGATAGAACGTGCCGAGCGCGGCGATCGCCGAGATGAACATGCCCATTGGATGGGCGTCGTAATGAAAGCCGTCGACGAAACGCTTGCGCATGTTTTCGTGAATCATCGTGTGATGGGTCACGTCGTATGTCCACTTTTTGAGCTGTTCTGTGTTTGGTAACTCACCATTGAGCAACAGGTATGCAACCTCGAGGTAGGTCGACTTTTCTGCGAGTTGTTCGATTGGATAACCGCGATAGCGCAAGATGCCTTTTTCGCCGTCGATGTATGTCACTGAAGATGTACATGCGGCCGTTGACAAGAACGCCGGGTCATACATTCGCAAGTCGGGGTCGAGTTCGCGCAGTGCGGTCGACGGAAAAACTCCGTCGCGAATCGGAACAGTAACTTTCTTACCAGTCCGGTCATCAATAATGGTGATTGTTTCAGCCACTGTGGTGTCCTTTTGTTTTGGGAGCTTCCAGTCCCGCATTCAATCTAGTCGCAGGACGAGTTGACGAGACCGTTATAGAGGTGTGTTGTCGTGTTTACGTTGCTGTAACTTTTCACGCTTATCACTAAGCATCGCGAGTGCCGCGGCGATCTCGCGACGACTCTCGGCAGGGTCGATAACGCTGTCGACGTATCCTCGCTCGGCGGCGACATAAGGATTCAACAATCGTTCGACATAATCGCGTTCGAACTCTTGGCGTTCTTCGGGTGTTGCGCGCCGTTGCAAGATTGCAGCCGCTTGACCGGCGCCCATGACGGCCAGTTCTGCAGTTGGCCACGCGAGGCAAATGTCGTTGCCCATCTCTTTTGAATCCATCACGATGTATGCGCCACCGTAACTTTTGCGCAAAATCACGCATACGCGCGGCACGGTTGCGCGACCATATGCAAAAACAAGTTGAGCACCGTGACGAATCATGCCACGCCATTCGAGATCTTTGCCCGGGTAGAAACCTGGTGTGTCGACGAGAGTCAAAATCGGAATGTTGAATGCGTCGCAAAACGCAACGAACCTCGCCGCTTTTTGTGATGCCGGAATGTCGAGAGTGCCGGCCAAGTTCATTGGTTGATTGGCGACGACACCGACGCTTTGCGCGCCGATCGTGATCAGGCCAGTGACGATGTTTGGTGCCCAACGCTCGCGCAATTCGAGCAAGTAACCGTCATCGGCAATTGATCGAATAACCGC
>DOHD01000114.1:2897-5971 GCA_003535455.1 Acidimicrobium sp. | reverse complement strand
AAGAACGAAAGAACATGTTCGACTTCGGCAAAGGCTGTTTGGCGATCGGCGACAACAAGATGAGCGACGCCACTTTGTTTGGCGTGAATGTCTGAGCCGCCAAGTTCATCGTTGCTGATCACGACGCCTGTGAACTCGGCAACCATCGTTGGCCCGGAAACAAATGCATACGACTCATTGGTCATGATCACGATGTCGCTCAAGCCGATTAACAGGGCTGGCCCTGAAACCGCAGGACCAGTTACAACGGTGATGATCGGTACGTAGCCCGAGCACTTGGCGATTGCTTTTGCGGCGAGACCCCAACCATGCAACGCGGCGACGCCTTCGACGATGTCGGCGCCAGAACTGCCAACCGTCATGATCAAGGGCAGAGCTTTTTCGCGAGCCGTATCGGCGGCGTGGGCGATGACACCAGACGCTTCGGCAGAAAGTGCACCCCGACGAACAGTTTCGTCGACATCGACCCAAACGACTCNNGACTCGACGCGAAATATTTTCGAGCCAACGAACTTCGGCGGCAGCCGCACCTTTGACCGCGCGTTGAAGATGGACTGTCACGGCAATAAGACTAGTTAGGGCTTGCGATTAAGAGGGAACGCCTCTTTGCCGATGTGAATGCCCGGTTGTTTGTCGCCATATTTCATGACAACTTCGCGAACGAGAGCTGCGATTGCGGTTGTTGATTTGCTCGGTAGTGGGCGAGCGCGTTGCACTAGACCGACAACTCGGCGCGGCAACTCAGGGATCTCGACGCGTTTGAATTCGCCTTTGATCCAACCCGGTGCGGCGGTGGCCGGCACGACGGCGGCGCCGAAACCTTCGAACGCCAGTGATGTCAACATTCTTACGCCATCAATTTCGGCCTGCGGTGTCAGCACCAATCTTTGTGCACCGGCGCTGCGATCGAGAATCTTTCTGAGTGAATTATTTTTTGGTGGCAACAACAACGGTCGCGAAGAAAGTTCTTTAATCGTTATTTTTGTGAGATTTGACCACTCGTGGTTTGCGTGCACAAGTAGCACCAAGTCTTCGGCGAACAGAGGTGTTGAAAGCAAATTGTCGTCTTCAATTGGAAGGTGCAGAATCGCCGCGTCAAGTGATCCGTTCAAAAGTCGAGGCGTCAAGTTCAGAGTGCTGCCTTCGGCAATGGTGACACGAATTTTTGGAAACTGCTTGGCCAATTGCGGCAAAAACTTTGGCATCAACCAGCGACCCGTTGTGCCGATGCAACCTAAAAGTGTTTCGCCCTCGACTTCTGAATCGTTGGCGTGGACATCTGCGGCGATGTCTTGAATTTGGTTGAGCACGCGGCGCGCGCGTTCGACGACGAGTTCGCCGTCTTCGGTGAGCCGCCCCGATGAGCGGTCGACGAGCGAAGTTGTGAGTTCTTTTTCAAGTCGTGAGATGTGGGCCGAGACATTGCTTTGCACCGTGGACAACGCCCGGGCGGCGCCAGAGAACGACCCGTGGTCGGCAATTGAGACCAAAACCTCGAGTTGGCGTAGTTCCATATCACTAAAAATGATAGGGGGTATCTCGCCGTTCGCTTTGACATATAGGTGGGCGAGGCTGCATAATTGAGTCATCACAGATAAGACCTCCCCCAAGGCTTATCTAGAACGGCTAGAGCGCCTCCCCCAGGTGCTTTAGTTTCAGGTTGAGAGGCCCCGCCGATTGCGCGGGGCCTTTCCCGTTCTGGTGAATTATTTTTTCGAGCGTTTGACTTTTTCGCGCACGACGTTGAGTGCGCTGCCTGCTTTGAACCACTTGACCTGCTCGGGCGAAAAAGTGTGGTTGGCATAGAACTCGATGTCATCGCCACCGCGTTTATGCACGATGCAGCGCACCGGCTTATCTGGCACGGGCGGCATCTCACGCACGCTAATGGTGTCGTGTTGCCCAATCAGGTCGTAATCTTTCGGATCAGCAAATGTCAAAGGCACGACACCTTGCTTTTTGAGATTTGTTTCGTGAATGCGCGCGAACGATCGCGCGAAGATTACGCACGCGCCGCGATATCGAGGCTCCATTGCTGCGTGTTCGCGTGACGAACCTTCGCCGTAGTTTTGGTCGCCGATTGCGCACCATTGCGCTTTAATTGTGCTGTATCGCTTGGCAATCTCTGGAAACGGGCGAACTTGTCCGTCGGTTTTGTCGAAGCCTTCGCCGACACTATCGGTAAATGCATTGACAGCACCCGCAAATAAATTGCCCGAAATGTTTTCGAGGTGACCGCGAAACTTGAGCCACTTGCCAGCCGCCGAGATGTGGTCGGTGGTGCATTTGCCTTTGGCCTTCATTAGAACGGGCATATAGATAAAGTCGTTGCCATCCCACTTTTCAAATGGTTCTAGCAATTGCAGGCGATCGCTATTCGGGTCAACAACTATTTTGATTTCAGAACCATCGGCAGGTGGTGCGATGAATGTGTCGGCACCGGCGTCGTAGCCGTTTTTCGGCAACAGTTCACCAATCGGTGCGGCGAGTGAAACTTGCGAACCGTCGGGTGCGGTGATTGTGTCGGTGGTTGGATCAAAATCGAGTCGACCGGCAAGCGCAAGTGCGATAACTGTGTCGGGGCTCGTGACAAAGCTCAGCGTGTTGGCCGAACCGTCGTTGCGTTTTGGAAAGTTGCGATTGAAAGAACTGACGATTGTGTTCGTCTTTTCGGTGATTTCTTTTGCACGCTCCCACTGGCCGATGCACGGGCCACATGCATTCGCCAGCACAGTTGCCCCGATTGCTTCGAGATCGGCGAGCAGGCCATCGCGCTCGATCGTGGCACGAATTTGTTCTGAGCCGGGCGTGATCAAAAGTTCGGTTTTTGATTTCAATCCTTTTGATGCTGCAAAGCGCGCGACCGAAGCGGCGCGTGTGATGTCTTCGTAAGAACTGTTGGTGCAACTGCCGATCAACGCCGACGAAATTTCGAGTGGCCACTTGTTTTCGGCAGCAGCCTTAGCGACGCCCGTGCCAACTCGGTGGGCGAGGTCGGGCGTGTGTGGGCCGTTGATCAAAGGCTTGAGCGTCGAGAGATCAATCTCGATTGTTTTGTCGTAAAGCGCACCGTC
>DOHD01000114.1:0-2741 GCA_003535455.1 Acidimicrobium sp. | reverse complement strand
CGCGCCACTTCGAGAATTACGTCTTTGGGGCTCGACCATCCTGAAAGTTTGCCCGTGAGTTTGACGCCAATAACTTTTGGCCAACGCACATTAAACGGAAAGCCGGTCATCACATCGACCGCATCGGCACCGCCGACGCCGATTGCCACCATGCCGAGACCGCCGGCATTTGGCGTATGGCTGTCTGTGCCGATCATCATTCCGCCAGGAAACGCGTAGTGCTCGAGCACGACTTGATGAATGATGCCGCTGCCAGGACCCCAAAAGCCGATGCCGTATTTTGCCGAAACCGATCGCAAAAAGTCGTATACCTCTTTATTGGTGTCAATCGCGACGCCCATGTCGATGCGTGCGCCAGATTTAGCCAGGATCAAGTGATCGCAGTGAACTGTCGATGGCACAGCCGTTGTCGGCAAACCCGCGGTCATAAATTGCAACAACGCCATCTGTGCGGTGGCATCTTGCATCGCCACTCGGTCGGGGGCGAAGTCGGCATAACTTTTGCCGCGCTCAAGTTCTTGCTTGGCGGGTTTCGTAAGGTGATTGATCAGAATCTTTTCGGTGAGAGACAGTGGTCGACCGAGGCGTTTGCGACCAAGCGCTACATTTTTTGGCAGTTTTGAGTAGACACTATTAACAAGATCGATTGGTGTGCCAGCGCTTGCAGCGCTCGTGGTCGTAGTCATGATCGGCTCATTTCAATGGGGGATCACAGTTTATTACCACTTGTCCCAGTGCAGAACTTTTTCGAGTGGCAGGCGTTTGGCTGGCTTGAATTCTGTGCCGATTGTGTAGGCAATCGGAAACAAACCACCTTGGGTAATTTTGTCGAACGGAATACCGAGAATTTCAGCGACCTTTTTTTCGCCGTCGAGCATCAGGTGAATGGTCGTCCACGCTGAACCCATGCCACGACTGCGCAATGCCAACATAAAACTCCAGACGCCAGGCAACAACGAACCCCATCCACCCGCACCCATTGCTACATCGATGTTCTCAAGACGACCTTCGATACATGGGATCAACAACAGCGGCGCACGATACATCTCGTCGGCAAGAAACATCGCCGAGTCGCGGACCTTTGGCATTTGCTCGATGCGTTGATCGCCTTCGGCAAATTTTCGACCGGGCAGGCTGGCGTAAACTTTGAAATTTTCTCTGTAAATGTCAGAGATCGCTTTGCGCTTGCCGGCATCTTCGACGACAATCCAGTGCCAGCCTTGACTATTGCCACCAGTTGGNNCGGTCAAAGTCAAGGCGTTTGCGCACGCTGCGCGTAGTAGAGAGAAGTTCGTCGTTGGTTAGGTTGAGTTTCATGGCTTCAAGTGTGCCACGCTCAAGCAGAGATGCGAGACTTGGCTAGGTTAATAATCGGGGTGGAAATGGCGTCAAATACTGAAATCAAAAACTACAACGACCGAGTTTCTGTGGCGATCAAAGACGGCATTGCCGATGTGCGACTTGATCGCGCCGACAAACGCAATGCCCTAGACCCTGCGATGTTTGCTGCGATTGCCAAAGCGGGAAAAGATCTCGTGACGAATCGCGAAGTTCGCGCAGTTGTTTTGTCGGGTAACGGCAATTCGTTTTGTGCCGGTCTTGATTTCGCCAGTTTTCAATCGATGGCCGATAGCGGCGCTTCGGGTACGGGGGCGGGTGAGCAAAAAAATGCGGGTGTGCAAGAAAACGCAGGCTCGATGCAGCCTGGTGCGATCACACACTTGGCTCAACAAATTTGCTGGGTATGGCAAGAGGTGCCGGTGCCGGTTGTGGCTGCGTTGCAGGGTCATGCGCTTGGCGGCGGCATGCAACTTGCTCTCGGCGCCGACATTCGCATTGCGCACGCCGAAACGCAATTTGCAATGCGAGAAGTTCACTGGGGTTTGATTCCCGACATGACGGGCACTTTGATGTTGTCGCGACTGGTGCGTGACGATGTCGCCAAAGACTTGGTTTTCAGCGCGCGAATAATCTCAGGTGCCGAGGCTCATCAACTTGGTGTCGTTACACGCCTCAGCGACAAGCCTCTAGAAACCGCGATGGAGATTGCCCGTGAGATCGCCGAACGCAGCCCCGATGCGGTGCGAGGTGCGAAAGCTCTGATCAATCGACTTTCAAACGCCGGCGCGGCAGAGCACTTCGCCGAAGAGCGACGCATAATTTATTCGCTAATCGGCAAGCCAAATCAGGTCGAAGCCGTGATGTCAAATTTTGAAAAAAGACCGGCCAAATTCGTGCCACCAACTGTCTAGACTTTAAAACTCGGGCCAGCGTCGTCTCGTTTAAATCAGTCAAGTTTGGCTGAATTCAAACTTCAAGAGGCGACCATTTTTCACGACACACCACAAGCAATAGGTCTCTACGACCCACGATTTGAACACGACGCATGCGGCGTTTCGTTTGTCGTCGATATGCATGGTCGGGCGAGTCATGAAATCGTTGCAACCGGTCTTGGCGCGCTTTGCAGCATGGAGCACCGTGGCGCAACTGGCGCCGAGACGCAAACTGGTGACGGTGCCGGCGTTTTGTTGCAGATACCGCACGGGTTTTTGAGCGCCGTCGTCGGGTTTGTTCTGCCAAATGTCGGCGGTTACGGGGTAGGTCTCGCGTTTTTGCCACGCAACGAAGAACTCGCCAACAAAGCACGAGCACAAATCGAGTTGATCGTTGCCGAGCAAAAGTTGCGCACGCTCGGTTGGCGCAACGTGCCAGTAGACCCAAGCTGTCTGGGTGCTTCGGCA
>DOHD01000094.1:5601-8269 GCA_003535455.1 Acidimicrobium sp. | reverse complement strand
AGAGTGTCAGCAGATTTAGACAATCGGCGATGTCATCGCTTGTTGACACCACCGAAACATTTTTTTCAAGAAATTCTCGGGCGATCTGGGCGTGAGGTGACGGGCCAGCAAGTACGACGACTTTTGCATTCTGCAATTCACCAAAATTTACGGCTCGAATTGACGAATTCGTTTGTAACAAACGGCGAGCAAGTCGCTGGGCAACAACTTGCGACGAATCAAAAACCAAAACTGATCTAATTGAATCAAACGAGAGTGTCTCGGCAACCCTTGAACCGACTACGCCTGCGCCAAATATTCCGATCACTTTGAATCTTCGTCTACTTCGGGTCTGTTATTTTGCGCCAACCGCCCTGTTTAATCGCACCTACACCTTTGCCCTTGAAGCGCAAAACCCCGGCGACAGCACTAGCGACACTCAAAGCAAGTAATGCCCGTCTAATAAACTTCATAAATCCTCCGTGGGGCTAACAAGAATCGAACTTGTGACCTCATCCTTATCAGGGATGCGCTCTAACCAACTGAGCTATAGCCCCGAATTAAAACGAGGACTTGCAAGGCTACTGCTCAGTTTCGTCACCCTCAACCGCGATAATTCGCACTTCTTCTTCGAGCACCGTGACGCGCACCCCACCCACCAAATCGGTGATCAAATTGAAGATAGTCGCCAACAACACCCACAGGCCAGTTCCAAGAATCACACCAAGAAGACCAAGAATCCAAAGATTGCCAAACAGCTCAGAGCCATCAAATCTAAATGTCTCCCACCCAAATGACTCCATGAAGTTTTCAACATTGTCGAGAGTGCCGGTTGATTGAGCGACATTCCACAACAACACAAGCGAAATTAGCGCCACGAAATAGCAAACCAAATGAAAGACCAAGCCGACTTTAAATACCGTCCACGGGTCGATGTCGCGAATTACGCGCGAAACGCGCCTGACACGCGGCTTGGCTGATTGTGCTTTCGACTTTTTACTCACCTTTGCAGTGTAGGCAGATCTAAACCACCAACCGACACGGCAATTGCCCGACGCTTGACGCGATCGACTCTGACCGTCGTAACACATTGATCAGTGTCAATGCGAGCCTCGACAAGTTCGGCAAAATTTTGCTCGANNTATTTTTTTTAAGACATCTTGCGCAACGTCGTTTTCAACCAACACACAACCAAGTGCCGACGCATCTGCGGCAAACTGGCTTTGTTGTGCGTCGAGCAATCTGTTGCCCGTGTTTATTAGCGAAACGAGAGAGAGACCCATCAACAGCATCGTGATCAGCACGAAGAAACTCGCCGACCCGCGTTCGTATCGTGAAATGTTTTCGCGAATAAAAATTATTCTTCGTCGCTGGCCAAAATCGGCGCAACCGATGCGACGACTTGACCTGCACCAAGGCTCATCACGCGCACACCGGTTGCGGCTCGACCTTGGCTTGAAATTTCTTTAACTGGAGTTCGAATCGTTGTGCCTGCCGACGACACGGCAACAATTTCGTCTTCGATACCGACCATAAACGCGGCGACTACGCGACCTTTTTTACCGGTCAGTTTGATGCCGATCATGCCCATGCCACCGCGACCTTTGCGGGTGAAGTTGCTGATCTGCGTGCGCTTGCCATAACCCGACTCGGTAACGAGCAAGATCGACGCGTCGTCTTTGGCGACGTCAACCGAAACCACTTCGTCACCGGCACGCAAACGCATGCCGCGCACGCCAGCCGCTGATCGACCCATCGGTCGAACTTGTTTTTCTGAGAAACGAATCGTCTGTCCGCCACGACTGACGATGAACACATCATCGGTGCCACCGGTTTCGATAACACGAACAAGTTCGTCTTTTGGTCGAAGCTTGAGAGCGATCAAGCCGTCACGACGCGACGAATCGTATTCGTTGAATGCGGTCTTTTTGACTTGCCCTTGACGCGAAACGAAGAACAAGTAGCGGGCGCCAGGAAATTCGCGCGTGTCAATGATTGCTTGAATCGTCTCGCCGTTCTGCAATGGCAACAAGTTAACGATTGGAATGCCTTTGGCTGTTCGTTCGCGCTCGGGTATTTCGAGTGCACGCAGTCGATAAACACGACCCCGATTCGAAAAGAACAAGAGGTATGCATGCGAAGTCGTAAAAATAACGTTACGCACAATGTCGGCGTCTTTCATTTTTGCGCCTGACACCCCACGGCCACCTCGACCTTGTGACCTGAACGAATCGGCCGAAACGCTCTTGATGTATTGGGCTTGGGTCATTACGACGACAAGTTCACGATTATCCACTAAATCTTCGACACTCATTTCGCCGACGTCAGCCGTGATTTTGCAAACCCGATCGGTGGCGAATGTCTCGCGCACTGCAGAAAGCTCTTTAGAAATAACTGCTCGCAATTTTTTGTCGTCATTCAAAATTGCTTTCAGTTCTTTGATCTGTGCCTGAACGTCTTTTTGCTCTGTTTCGAGATCAATACGCGACAAACGCGTCAACTGACGCAACTGCATGTCGAGAATGTCGATCGCTTGGCGCTCAGAAAAACCAAACTGCTTGCCCATCAAGGCCGCCTTTGCGGCGTTGCCGTCTTCGCTGCCACGAATGACTTTGATTACCGCGTCGATGACATTAAGCGCCTTCAGTCGACCTTCGAGAATATGACCGCGGTCTTGGGCTTTTTTGAG
>DOHD01000094.1:4237-5583 GCA_003535455.1 Acidimicrobium sp. | reverse complement strand
GTTCGCGGCACCCCGTCGACCAAAGCAACCATGTTCACCGGAAAACTTGTTTGTAGCGTCGTGAGTTTGAACAAATTATTCATCACGACGTTCGAGTTGGCATCACGCTTGAGGGTGATGATCAAGTTTGTTTCGCCACCCGACGAGTTGTCGTTGACATCGGCGATACCGTCGAGTTCGCCGCCGTCTACAAGTTCTTGAATGCGAGCAGCGATCGCCGAACAACTCGCTTGATATGGCAACTCGGTGACCACGATGCGCATTTGTCCACGCACGCCATCTTCAATTGCAACTTTGGCGCGCATTTTGATGCTGCCTCGACCAGTTTTATAAGCCTCGTTGATGCCACTGCGTCCCAAAATCAAACCGCCAGTCGGAAAGTCTGGCCCTTTAACGAACTTCATCAAATCAGCGATCGACGCCTCGGGGTTGTCGATCAGATGCAGTGTTGCGTCAACTACCTCGCCAAGATTGTGCGGCGGAATGCTCGTTGCCATACCGACAGCAATGCCCTGCGAACCGTTGACCAACAAATTCGGAAATCGCGACGGCAAAACTGATGGTTCTTCGGATGTGCCGTCATAGTTTGAAATTAAATCAACCGTGTCTTCGTCGATATCGGCGAGCAATTGCATCGCCAACGGATGCAAACGCGATTCGGTATAACGACTCGCAGCCGGGCCAAAGTCAGGAGAACCGTAGTTGCCGTGAAAGTCGATCAACGGGTGGCGCAGCGAAAACGGTTGTGCCATGCGAACCAACGCGTCATAAATTGCGCCGTCACCGTGCGGGTGATATCGCGCCATCGTGTCACCGGTGACGCGGGCGCACTTGACAAACGGTCGATCTGGTCTGAAACCTTGTTGATGCATGTCCCAAATAATTCGACGGTGCACCGGCTTGAGCCCGTCGCGCACATCTGGCAAGGCGCGCGACATGATCACCGACATCGCATAGTCGATGAACGAGCGCTCCATTTCGTCTTGTAGTTGCACGGGTTGCACGCTTTCGTTTGGTGCGAGGGGCAGTTGTGCCGAGCCAGAATTTTTTGCCGACGACGAGGCCTTTGGCGAGTTTGTTTTGCTCGTTTTCTTTGTTGGTTTTTTTGCCGCCATGATCGTTATGTCCTGTTCGATAAATCTCTAGAAATCGAGGTTGCGCACATCGCGCGCATTTTTCTGGATAAACAACTTGCGGCTCTCAACATCGTCGCCCATCAACACGCTCATTATGTTTTCGGCTTCGGCCGCCTCTTCAACATTGACTTGCAACAAGGTGCGAGTCGCAGAATCCATCGTGGTGCTGCGCAACTCTTGCCAGTCCATTTCGCCGAGACCTTTGAGTCG
>DOHD01000094.1:0-4173 GCA_003535455.1 Acidimicrobium sp. | reverse complement strand
GCGATGTAGATGAAACCACTCTCGACCATTGGGCGCATCTGTCGATAGAAAAATGTCAACAACAGAGTGCGAATGTGGCTGCCATCGACATCGGCGTCGGCCAAAATAATCACCTTGTGATAGCGAGCCTTCTCGGCGGCGAATTCGTCGTTACCCACGCCGCCACCAATCGCGGTAATCAAAGCTTGCACTTCGGTGTTCTTCAACATTTTGTCTAGACGCGCACGTTCGACGTTTAAGATTTTGCCGCGAATCGGCAAAATCGCCTGAGTGCGAGGGTCACGCGCATCTACGGCCGTGCCACCAGCAGAGTCACCTTCGACGATGAACAATTCGCTTTCGGCTGGGTTGCCGCTTTGACAATCTTTAAGTTTGTCGGGCATGCCCGCACCACTTAATGCAGTTTTACGACGCACAGCGTTGCGGGCATTTTTTGCTGCGATTCGTGCTTGGGCCGCGGCAACCGCCTTTTTGACAATGCGGTTCGCCTCTGTCGGGTTCTCGAGCATCCACTCTTCGAGTTTTGTGTTCGTCTCTTTTTGTACGAATGACCTGATCGACACGTTGCCGAGTTTGGCTTTCGTTTGACCTTCAAATTGTGGGTCACGCAGTTTGACCGTGACGATCGCCGTCAAACCTTCGCGAATATCTTCACCAAGTAGGTTCTCTTCTTTTTCTTTGAGACCACCCGAGGATCGGGCATATTTATTGACCACTGAGGTCAACGCCGTCTTAAAGCCTTCGACATGCATGCCGCCCTCGATCGTCGAAATGCCGTTCGCATAGCCATATATGCCCTCGTAATAACCGGTATTCCATTGCAGGGCGATTTCAAGAGTCTGGTCTGACTCACTCGCTTCGTAATAGGCGACTTTATTAAACAATGATTCGCGCGAAACATTTAGGTGTTTCACGAAGTCGACGATGCCACCTTTGTATTGATAGGTGACTTTGTCTTTTTTGCCCGCGCGTTTATCTTCGAAAACAACTTCAAGATCACGATTCAAAAAGGCGATCGTCTGCAATCGCTCGAGAACAGTACGTGCGACGAACTCGACGCCTTCAGAAGCAAAAATTTCTGGGTCAGGATAAAAAGTTATCGATGTGCCGTTTGTCTTTGATGCCGACGCACCAACTTTTTGAATTTTTGATTTTGGTTTGCCGCCTTCGATGAACTCTTGTTTGAATCTTGATCCATCACGATCAATTTCGGCCACCAATTTTTTTGACAACGCATTGACGACGCTGACACCTACACCGTGCAAACCGCCCGACACTTTGTAACCGTCACCACCGAACTTGCCGCCTGCGTGCAGAACTGTCAACACGACTTCAAGCGCGCTCTTGCCTTTGTGTGGCCCCGAAGGATATGGATCGACCGGAATGCCTCGACCGTTGTCTTGAACTTGACAAGAGCCATCTTCGTGCAACGTAATGATGATCTTGGTGCAAAACCCAGCCATTGCCTCGTCTACCGAGTTGTCGACAACCTCCCAAATGAGGTGATGGAGGCCATTTAAGCCCGTTGAACCGATATACATGCCCGGTCGTTTGCGAACCGGGTCAAGGCCCTCGAGAACCTGAATATCTTTGGCTGCATATGTCGCAGAACCGCTCTTTGCAGACGCTGGTTTCGCATTTGTTACAGCCATTTTCGGGCACCTTCTAATTGATTTGCGGGTCTGTTTTGCTCAGAATAGAGCAAAATTATTCTACTCTCTAACTGTTCGCGCGACCTGATTTAACGCGGATATCTATTCCGCTAATTGTCGTACCGGTGTGATGACTAAGGCTCGTGCAAATGTCACGCTCTAAAAACTTCATGTGAGTTGACCATGCAGGGTCATCAACTTCAATCAACAGTCTGCCCCGGTCAAGTTTGATTGGCGTCACATGACTCGCCACTTGATCGCCGACCAAATCGCCCCACAAGCCAAAAACCCCCGACACCGTGTCGATATTTGGCGAACCGAGACTGTGCAGCAACCGATTTATTTCGTCGCCGAGTTTTGACTCGTGTTTATTGTTCGAGTCTGGTTCGAAATCTTCTGAAACATCGTCATTGGTCATAATCAAACTTGTCGTTCACTTGGTTTTTGCATCAGATTCTGGGGATGAGATTATCGCGCCGGCTTTTATCAACACCCGCTTGGTGATGTGTGCTTCAACCGGCAATTCGGAGGCCGTAGTTATCAAAACTTGACCCACCGGAAAGTGATTCAGCAACGCTTTCGCGCGGTTTGGGTCGAGCTCTGAAAGGACATCGTCCAAAATCAAGATCGGTATTTCGCCGACACTTTGACTAATGAACCGATGCAGTGCAAGTCGCAACGCCAGAGCCATGGTGCGTTGCTCGCCTTGTGAAGCATGTGTTCGTGCCGGCAGGTTGTTGATAAAAATTTCGAAGTCGTCGCGATGCGGGCCGACCGTCGTCACGACTCGACGCAAATCTTCTGTGCGCGATTCGACCAAACATTTAGCCAAACCGATTTTTAACCATTCGGGTGAATAGTTGATTGAAATGTCACTTGGTTGTTGTGCGAGTTCTTCGTAGGCATGAATAATGAACGGCGAAAGTTTTGCGACGAGTTCGGTTCTCGCCTTGCCGAGTTGAGTGCCAAGATCCGAAAATTTTTCGTCCCATAAATCGAGCATCGACGCAACGGCATTGTTAAGTCGGCCGCCAGATTGTTTCAACACCGCGTTGCGTTGTCTTACGATGCGGTCAACTTCGAGTCGCAGCACATCGTTTTTGTTTGCCAAAGCCACAAGCGAGTCGTCAAGAAAGTCGCGCCTCAAATGAGGACTGCCTTTAACTAGTTCGAGGTCGTCGGGTGAAAACACGGTGGTGCGCACCATGCCCAATAAATCGCGTGTCTTTGGCAGTTTTGTGCCGTTGATCAACACTTGGTTGCGACCTTGATTGGTGAGTTTCGCCTCAATCAAAATCTCTCGCCCGTCATCATGCAGAACCCGCGCTCGAATAAATGCCGTGTGGGTTCCCGTTCGAATCATCGCTTCTGTTGGTACCCCGCGAAAACTCTTCATTGTCGACAAATATGCCAACGCTTCGGTCAAATTTGTTTTTCCTTGACCGTTGCTGCCGACGATCGCGGTGACACCAGTCGAAAAATCAGCTTGGGTGTTCGTGTAGTTACGAAAGTCGCTGAGTTGAATTTGTTGCAGAATCACAACGAGTCAGCTGATGCTGCAGTCAAGCGTGCGCAACAACGAACTAGCTCGTTAGCCGTTGTGGCATAACAAGATACAAGTAGTTTTTGTCGCCTACGCCACGCAACACCGCCGGCTTAACAGGGTCGGTTGATTCGATCGTGATCTCGTCGCCTTTGATCGCATCGATGCCGTCCATTAAATATTGCGAGTTAAAACCAATTGTTATTTCGGTACCGTCAAGTTTTGCGTCGAGTTCGTCAACCACTTGGCCGATGTCTTGGGTGACAACCGACAGACGAATCGAGTTCGACAACATTTCGAGTCGCACCGGCGTGGTTTCACGCGCCAAAATTCGTGAACGACGCACGGCCTCAAGCAAGGGCTCTCGTGCCGTCGTCACCTTGTTCGGATAATGCCCGGAGATCAACTGTTTGTATTTCGGAAACTCGACATTTAACAAAGTCGTGGTCAGAGTCGAACCACCAACTTCAAAAGTTGCCCGATTTTCACCGAGCGCCATCGTCATCGATTCTGCGCCACCAATGAGGCGTTCAAGTTCGCTTAATGCACGACCTGGCACGACGATTTCGGCACCATGGCCAAGCATCGTCGCACCTGGCAGCTGGCGCACCGCCAAACGATACGAATCGGTTGCCACCAAACAGACCGAGTCTGGTTCGGCAACCATCAACACACCCGTCAATGCGAGTCGCTGCATGTCGTTCGATGAAGCGCGCACAACTTGACCCAACGCTTCGCCGAAAACTTTGGCGCCGATGGTTACTGGTTGCGTGCCCGCCACCACAATGTTCGGAAAATCTGTCGCGGCAAAAGTTGGCACGGTGAATTGAGATTTGCCCGCAGAAACAATAACTTCTTCGCCTTGCGCATCAATAGTTACTTTTTCTTCAGGCATGGCCCGCACGATGTCGCTTATAAGTTTCGCACTGACTACCGCGACACCATCTTGTGCACCGCCCACTGCGAGCGTCGATCGAA
>DOHD01000071.1:2349-5268 GCA_003535455.1 Acidimicrobium sp. | reverse complement strand
GCCTGAATCACACGCACGGTTGTTATGCCCTCTTGCAGGGCCGAAAGGTTCGCGCCGACGCGCTCGCGAACAGTTAAATAAGCGCGGTTCGAATCGCGCTGAAATTTAATCGACGAGAAAACCAACATCGGCATGACCAACAACGCAACGATCGTCAACTGCCAACTCAGCGCAAGCAACACAACAATTGAAAACACCAGCATCAAGACTGCCGACAAAAACTGCAGCAAACCCCATTGCACGAGTTCTGACATCGATTCGATGTCTGCCGTCATTCGCGCGACAAGCACACCTGCTTTGTTGCGATCGTAAAACGCCATCGATTGGCGTTGCATTTGGCGAAACACAGCCAGACGAAGCAGTCTTAAAAACGACTCACCAGTGCGATTGACGAACACGAAAAGCAGACGACCAAAGACATATGTAAACGAAACGACGACCAGATACATGGCGACCGAAAGATTCAGTGCGCCTGTATCGCGTGCCCTGATGCCCGCGTCGATGCCGTGACGAACAATGACAGGCGCAGAAAGTGTCGTTGCTGTCGTGACCATGACACAACCAAACGCGATATACATCGTCTTGCGAAAAGGTGCCGCCATTTTGAAAACTCGACCCAAAATTGTGCGGGCTTGAGCACGACTGAGGCGATCTTCGTCGCTGACCCCAGCTGCCTGCCACATGTTATTTAGCCGCCATTTTCTTTATTTCAGTTTTGGCTTGCTGCATATTTGCCAAGACTTCGCGGTAACGAGCATTGTTGGCCACGAGATCTTCGTGTTTGCCGATGGCGGCAACTGTCTGGTCGTCGATGAACACGACTCGCGATGCCAAGGCGATCGTGCCTGGTCGATGAGCGATCACAATCGTGGTGCGACCCGACATTACGGTGCGCATCGCGTCGCGAATTTCGCCTTCTTTACTTGGGTCAACGGCACTCGTCGCGTCGTCGAGCACCAACACTCGCGGGTCAGAAATAATCGCGCGGGCAATGGCGATGCGCTGGCGCTGACCGCCAGAAAGCGAGAAGCCCCGCTCGCCAATCACCGTGTCGTAACCGTTTGGCAATTGCAATATAAATTCATGCGCGCCAGCGAGTTTGGCTGCACGTTCAAGATCTTGTTGACTGGCACTGGGTCTAGCGAATGAAATATTGCTTTTGACCGTGTCGTTAAACAGCACCGTGTCTTCGAAGACGACGCCGATTTGTTGACGCAAATCGTGAAGTTTCAATTTGCGCACATCGACACCGTCTAAATAGACGTGTCCAATATTTGTGTCATAAAAGCGCAACAGCAAACGCGCCACGGTCGACTTGCCCGAGGCTGTGGCGCCAACGACCGCGATCGATTCGCCAGCGGCAATATCGAGATTAAAATTCTTGAGCACAGGTCGCTCGGCGTCATAACCGAATTGCACATGATCGAACTTCACCGCACCAAGTTGTTTGCCATTCTGTGAAGGCAATTCACGAGCGACAACAGGGTCAACGATTTCTGACTTTGTCGAGAGCACTTCATGAATTCGCACGAGTGCCGAGGCCGCCCGCTGGCCAAGGGCAATAATCATGCCGACGTTGCGCAGCGGCCAAACCAAAAGCGTCAAATAAACGTTGAACGCAACGAGATCGCCGATCGAAATTTGACCAGACAAAACTCGATGGCCACCAACACCGAGAACACCGACGGCCCCGAGCGCGGGCAAAATATCGATCGCCGGCATGAAATTGCTGCGAATCTTCGCGGCCTTCATTGACTCGGCGTAAATGTCGTCGGCCTCTTTCGAGAGTTTGTCGAACTGCACCTGCTCGGCGCCGAAGCCCTTAACCACTCGAACACCCGAAACAGATTCTTCGACGACGTTTGCGAGTTGTGCTTGCTCGGCTTGAACAGCAAGCGAAGCCGGGTGAATTCGGCTGCTAAAACGTCGCGCCGAGAGATTGACGAAAGGCAACGGCGCGATTGCGACAATCGCCAGAACCGGATCTGTAATAAACAAAATCGCCGCGACGGCAATAATCTGAATCACGTTCGACATCGTGATCGGAATCATCACGATGAAGCCCTGAATTTGCATCAGGTCGCTCGACGCGCGACTCATCAACTGGCCAGTTTGTGCCTTGTCGTGATAGCCAATATTTAAATCGAGAACATGACTAAAAAGACGTTCACGCAAGAGCGTTTCAGCCCAACGGCTTTCACGAAATGCGACGTAACGACGAAAACCAGAAAGGACACCCGTCAGAACGCCAAGTCCGGCGATGATCAAAGACCACTGCAACAGCGGACCGCTTTTTTCGATGCCCTCGTTGATTGCGAGTTTTGTAACTTGCGGAATTGCAACTTTAAACGCGGCCCAAGATGTGCCAATCAGACCCCCGATAATTAGATTGCGACGCTGATCGCGCAACAAGCCACGAAGCAGTTTCCAACCTTCACTGCGTTGTGCTTGCTCAAATTCGAGGCGCGCCGATACCTCTGAGTCTGTTTCGCTTACCGACATCGATTAACTCGCGCTCGGTGAAAGAGTTTCAACGCACTGCCAAAAGTTGACCTCGGGGTCGAAGGCGACAATCGCCAACGACGAAGTCGTCACGCCGTTGTCGAAATATTTTTTGATCGTCTCGCGACACTTTTCAGCACTGCCGTGAACAAACAACTGGTCAACGACTTCGTTGGGTATCGCAGCGAGCGCACCCTTGCGGTCGCCCGCCTTCCAGAGATCCCACATTGGTTGCAGCATTTCACCGCGACCAAGCCATTTATGAAACTCGGCGTAAACAGGCACTGTTAGATAAGCCGCAATCAAACGCTTCGCCGATTCGCGAACCAGGTCGGTGTTTTCGCTTGGACAGACAAAAATACGCGCGACAATTTCTCGCTCGCCCGGGTTTTGCGATTTTGCAGCCGCGTCATTGAC
>DOHD01000071.1:0-2314 GCA_003535455.1 Acidimicrobium sp. | reverse complement strand
CCCGCGAGTTTCAACATGCCTTCACGCAACGCGGCGACCAAAATTTGCGGTTTTACTTCAGGGCGAATGCCGAGACGAAACCCGTCGATGTTGAACGTGTCGTATTGCTTGGTGATTTTTTCGCCGGTCATCGCATCTTGCAAAAAACGCACGACGTCGCGCACTTTTTTATATGGCTCAACGAACTTGATCGAGTTCCACTTTTCGATAATCACGTTGCTTGACGAACCGATGCCGATCGCGAATCTTCCGGGTGCGGCATCGGCCATCGTCGCCACACTTTGGGCCATCAATGCCGGCGACCGCGTGTATGCCGGCACGATCGCAGTGCCGAGTCGCAATCGCGGCTCCCATGCGGCAGCCATCGCAAGAGGCGTGAATGCATCAGAACCGTCTGCTTCTGCTGACCAAATGTCGGTGTAACCGAGATCTGCAAGTTTTTTATAATTTTCGCGTTGCGCATGCAAGTGACCGGGCAAAGGCACTGTCATTCCGGGTCGTTGTTGCACGAGTTAATTCTTCCACTTTCGTGCTTTGCAACTCTGACTGGCGAGAGCCATCAACGTGCCATCTTCGGCGAACATATTCACGCGTCCGTGCCCAAAACCGCGTTCGATCGCGTCTATATATATGTCAAGCAACACCCACTTCGTGGGCACGAGTTTGACAATGCGGATCGTATTGTCGAGGCTGTTGCCACCCGCGAGCAAACCAAGCGCCTGACCGACCGCCATCGGCACGAAGTCGCCGAGAATGCCGAGCGCGGTTGCGTCGACATCTTCGATCATCGACGGAATATGAGCCCACATCACGACATTGCCGTCGCTCAACGAGCCGTCAAGTTGGTCGAGAGAACGACCTTTGACGATGCGTTGCTGCAATGAGTCATGAATCGTGCCGGGGGCATCGTGTCGATGTTCGCGCGTCGGCGTTTGTTCGGGTGAGGTGACGTGTGGCATTTTTGCGAACTGACCCGCTGCGTCAAATTTGCGATCACCAAACGCGGCATTGACCGTGAGAATTTCGCGGTCGCCGACGCGTGCAACCGCGCGACCTTGCGTGATTTGCGGGCCATTCACAACGAGCGTGACTTCGATGGTCACGAGTTCGTTTGTCTTGGCGAACGAAAGATATTGCGCTGTTGCCCAAACAAGGTTGCGTTGCGAAACGGTTTCGAGGGCGCTGATGCAGGCACCAAGCCCAGCGCCGCCGAACATGAACGAGCCGCCCGTCGAGATGCGAAGGTCAACGGGCATTTCGAATTTTGAGGTCTCGCCGATGCGATTTAAACCGAGAAAACTGCGACTATCCACCCCTTCACTCTAATTATTTAGGTCGCTCGCCGACTAGTTTTGCGGTATGGCCGATGCACCGTGGCGAGGAGATGCAGTTTCACTTGTCGAAGCATTTCGCAGTGGCGAGCGATCGCCGCTCGAAGAATTGTACGCAACTTTTGCAGCCATTGACGCAAGCAACCTAAACGCATTTTGCTATCTCGATCGCGAAGCCGCGGTGCGTGACGCAAAAAATGCCGAAATTTCGTTGCCGTTTGGTGGTGTACCCATCGGAATCAAAGAACTCGATCTTGTTGCTGGCTGGCCCGACACTGAAGCATGCATGGTGTTTAAAGATCGCATCGCAAAAACAACAGACACACAGGTGAATCGAATTTGTCGAATTGGCGGCGCGGTGCGTATCGGTCAAACGAACGCCAGCGAATTCGGCGGCGTCAATTTGACGCGGACGGTTCTGCATTGCGCAACTCATAATCCGTGGAAACATGGCCGCACACCGGGCGGTTCATCGGGTGGCAGCGCGGCTGCGGTCGCGGGAGGTTTGGTCACGCTGGCAACTGGCGGTGACGGCGGCGGATCGATTCGAATTCCGGCGGGGTTCACCGGTCTTGTTGGTTTGAAGGCGACTTTCGGGCGTGTGCCGCGCGGGCCAGGTGCATCGAACGGAAATTTAACAACGGTGATCGGTTGTTTGGCACGCAGCGTGCGCGACACCGCACGATGGTTTGATGTTGTCAATGGTCACGAGGCACACGACCCGCTGAGCCTGCGACGAACTTCAGGTTGGGAGACGCGACTTGGTGCGATCGACACCAAAGGTTTGCGAGTTGCGGTTGTTTCGAATTTTGGTGGTGGCGTTGTGTCGCCCGCGATGTGGCAAATAATCGAGCAGGCTGCAGAGAATTTGATCAAAATTGCCGGCTTGCAGCGCCGTGATTCGGTTGATGTTTCGTTGCCGCGACTTGGCGCAGCGTGGTCGATAACCGGCATGGCGGCAATTCAATTTCAACTCGGCGACC
>DOHD01000028.1:3679-8024 GCA_003535455.1 Acidimicrobium sp. | reverse complement strand
TCGCTGGTGCACTGCAGCCTGGCGACCGTGTGGCAATCGTCGAAGACACCGTCACTCGTGGTACTTCGCTTTTTGAAGCCATAGAAGTTGTTCGAGCATTTGGTGCAACCCCAGTATTTATAACGGTGATCGTCGATCGGGGTGGCACGTGTGCGGCAATGGCTAACGAAGCAAATATCGCCTACGAACCAATGCTCAGCGCCCCAGATCTTGGCTACGCTTTTGGTTCATGATTAATCGTTCGATATTCGCAAAGTCTCTGTTTGTTGCTGGTCTGCTGCTTGGCACGGTCGGTTGTTCGAGTTCAGATTCGACATCTGATTTGAGTGGTGAATCTGAAGCAGCCGAAGAAACAGTTGCTGAAACCGCAACTGCAACCGACGAAGTCGTAGAAATTTCGGTGATCATCGGGCAAACATCTGGTTCGGCTGTCGCCTATCAAGCAACTTTGGGCTCAAAAGTACGGATCAAACTGCTTAACCCTGATGCCGACGATGAGTTTCACCTGCACGGCTATGACCTGAGTGCAACCGCGACTGCTGGTCAAGAGACAACGATTGAATTCACCGCCGATCAATTGGGCAGTTTCGACCTCGAAAGCCATGTCACTGGCGAATGGATTCTCACGCTCGTCGTCGAAGAATAAACCTCGCGCAGATCTCGCGCTCAGTGAAGTAAATAGTTTTCAAATTGTGGTCGGGACCGGCGTCGATCCGGTGACCCTGCGCTTTTCAGGCGCATGCTCTGCCTACTGAGCTACCCGACCTTGAAGAGTGAGAACACTCCCCAGCGGTCCCGACGGGACTTGAACCCGCGACCTCCGCCTTGACAGGGCGGCGTGAACTCCAACTTCACCACGGGACCAGAATCTGCTTTCGCTGATACTGACCTTCGCACCCCCAACGGGATTCGAACCCGTGCCGCCACCTTGAAAGGGTGGTGTCCTAGGCCACTAGACGATGGGGGCATGGACCTACTATCCGTTGAGAACCATTGAAATCTATCACCGCTCGTTGCCGAAAACCCTTGTGAATCAAAAAGAAATCAAAGCCCACTACTTTGAGCGCTTACGGTCCATTCGAGCAACCATCCCAAGTATTCGTATAGCTCTTTTTGGATCAGATACTCGTCGTCTTCACTCGCCTCATCAGACTCAGAGTTTTCGCTCTGCGGCGAGTCACGNNATGTCACGCGGAATGTCATAGTCAGACTCGGCGATATCTAAAGTCGTGCCCAACACCAGGCGCAGCGAGTTAATGCTTCGTGAAAAAGAATCAATTTGTTCGCCGGTAATTTCGTCGTCTGTTGCGAGCACGCTGATCGCAATGTCGATTGCCGCCAGGCGCGACTCAAGTAGTTCGTCACGCATCAATCGTTGATATTCGGCATCTTTTTTTGCATCGTTGTGGTAAGCAGTCGGAAACAGTCTGCGTAGATTCGAGTCATCGGTCGTGGTTGTCAGCGAGTCGCGCAATTGCTCGATCAACTGAGTCAGTAGCTGGCGATGATCGTCGGCTAAATCGATTTTGAACTTGCCGTTCTTAAGGCGAACAACTGGGCCACTTTTTTTCACAGCGACTCGTGCTCCATCGTCGCCCACAACCCGTGTTCATGCAGACGATAGACGTCGAATTCGGCGCGCTCGCGCGAACCGCTTGAAACGACGGCTCGACCTTTGTGATGAACATCAAGCATCAACTCGGTGGCTTTTTCGAGGCTGTAACCAAAGAGTTTCTGAAATACAAATGTCACATACGACATCAAGTTGATCGGGTCGTTCCACACGATCACGATCCACGGACGATCTGACTTTGTTTCGTCAGCCAGATCGACTTCTTGCACCTGACCAGGTTGCGAACTGGCGAAGGTGAATTCACTCATATATATAGTGTGGCGTCTGAATTTGGCAATTTCATCGTACGATTGGCGCGTGCCAATCAATGTCCGACCAATGGTTCCGTCGCGATTGTTCAAGCACGAGTCGAATCGCTCGCCAAAGTCGGTTCTCGGCGGTTATCTCGCGCTGACCAAACCGCGAATCATCGAATTGTTGTTGATCACAACGGTGCCAACAATGGTCTTGGCAGCAGGGCAGTGGCCGGCGTTGTCGCAAATTGCAATCACCTTGTTGGGCGGCTCGCTGGCGGCTGGTGGCGCAAACGCGATCAACATGTATATCGACCGCGACATCGACAAGTTGATGAAACGCACACAGACCCGACCACTCGTCACGGGTCTGATCAAACCGCGCAACGCGCTCGTGTTTGCCGTCGCACTTGAAATAATCGCCTTTGTTGTGCTGTGGGTCGGCGCAAACTTGCTTGCGGCAATTCTGGCGTTGAGCGCGACGATGTTTTATGTTTTTGTTTATTCGCTGTGGTTAAAGCGCACGAGCAAACAAAACATCGTCATCGGTGGTGCGGCTGGCGCGGTGCCAACACTTGTCGGCTGGGCCGCGGTAACGAACTCGGTCGAATGGCCGGCGATTTGGTTGTTCGTCATTATCTTTTTGTGGACACCGCCTCACTTTTGGGCCTTGGCAATTCGACATTCAGATGAATATCGTGCGGCAAATGTGCCGATGTTGCCGTCAGTCGTGTCGATCGAAAAAACAATTCGCACGATGGTCATTTATACGGTCGTCCTAACGCTGGTTTCATTCGTGATGATCCCAGTTTCTGGTCTCGGGTTGATTTATGGCGTGACAGCGGCAATAACTGGCGTTGGTTTCATCATCGGCACGGCGATGCTCAGCCGCCGCCCAACTCAGGCATGGTCGATGCGAGTGTTTTCATTCTCGATCACTTATGTGACTTTGCTGTTCGGGGCATTGATGTTGGATGTCTTGATTTCAACGACTTAGTGCAATAGAGAAGTTTCCCTATTAAACGGGCAAACTGTTAGCGTTATCTGAGTTATGACGGCAATTGATTCAAGCCATTCGGCGACGAGTTCATCAGGTTCGATTGCCACCAGATCGACACTCCTCGGCTCGGTTGCGGCATATCTGACGGCCAGCGATCACAAACGCATCGGTCGACTTTTAATTTCAGTTTCGGCAATTTTTGCTATTGCCACGGCAATCGAAGGCGCGATTTTGGGTGTCGAGAGAATCAGCCCGTCAAGTTCGATCGTCGATGCCGACATTATCGTTCAGTTGTTCTCGGCGCTTCGATTTGATCTAATTTTTTCGGTCGCCGCACCGTTGATGTTGGGCGTTGCTGTCGCTGTCGTGCCAATGCAAGTTGGTGCGCGTGCACTTGCGTTTGCGCGATCAGCGATGTTCGGTTTTTATCTCTGGTTGTTCGGCGTAATCCTTGTCGGTTCGTCATATTTAAACAATGGCGGNNGGCGGTCCTGGTGGCGGGGCCGCCGAGATGGTTGATTTATTTCTTGTCGGCCTTGGTTTGGTTATCGCAGGATTACTTCTGATCAGCGCTTCAGTCGCTACCACGGTTCTGGCTTTTCGCCGAGCGGGTATGACACTTATCGAAACGCCGATATTTTCGTGGTCGGCATTGGTCACGAGTATTTCGCTGTTGCTCACATTGCCGGTTTTGGCAGGAGCAATAATTTATGTCGCTGTTGATCACGCTTACGAGCGAGCAACATTTGGCGCGACCGAAGGCGTCAACGCCTGGATCGGCTGGGCCTTCGCCTCTCCACAGATATTTGTCGTCGCGATTCCGACGCTTGGTGTTCTTGCGCAAATTGTCGCAACGATGGCTCGTGGCAAGCAACCGCTTCGTGCGGGCCTTTTTGTTGGTGTTGGGTTGATGTCGACGGCGGTGATTGGTGGGGTCACCCAGTCGTCGCACACCGTCAACTTTTCGGGCAACATCGGCGATGTTCTCAAATCGTTGATTCCATATGCGTTATTTAATAAGTTGCCGATCATTGGCGTGGTTGTCGTGCTCGGTCTTTCGTTGTTGGCGCTTAAAAATGCAAAAGCAAAACTAAATGCCGCGTTCGTGCCCGCATTTCTTGGCGTTGGCATGGTGCTCACGGGCATGATCGGTGGTGCGGTTTATAAGGTCGCAAACTTGAAACTAGCCAACACGGTTTTTGACGAAGGAGTTCTCGTCTATGTGTGTTACGGCGTTGTGCTTAGTGGCATTGGCGCTGTTGCTTATTTTGGGCCCCGAATCTGGGGTAGAGAAATCGCATCTGCGCCGGTGCTTGGTCTTGGATTGCTTGGTTTTCTTGCAACCGTTCTGGCGTCACTGCCATATTTCATCGCTGGCTTCGCCGATCAACCAGCCAATGTCGCCAACTCTTTTGACTACTCGGGGCCGATCTGGTTATGGAACTCACTTGTTGGTGTAGGGCATGCCTTGATGGCGTT
>DOHD01000028.1:0-3576 GCA_003535455.1 Acidimicrobium sp. | reverse complement strand
AAGATGTTGCGCGACTGGTTGCCTGAAAACATCAAAATTCCGGAGGTTGCAACAAACACGATGATGATGACGTTCGTGATCACCTGCGTGATGGCGCAATGGGCCGTTTATTCTTCGCGTCGCAATGATTCAAAACACACTTCGTTGGCGCTTGGCGTCGTGTTGTTGACCGAAATTGCATTGGTCAACGCACAACTGGCGATTTATTCGCAAATGGGCATCGGCGTGCGCGACGGCAGTTACATGACGATGTTCTATGCAGTCACGGCAACAATGTTGGCGATCATAATTGTGTGCATGGGCTTCACGATTTTGGCGATGTTCAGGTCGATCGCCGGTCGCGCTGGCGATCGCGATCTGGTCTCGGCGCACGCACTTTATTGCTATGCGGTGTCGGCGATTTTTGCCGCACTTTGGTTCGTGGTTTACGTTCAAAAGTAGGGATGATGTTTTCGACCGGCTTCAAATATTTCTTCGGGGTAACGGTTCTGTCGGTTGTTGCGTTGATTATGTCGGTGGCATTGTTCGAAAAACTCGCCCTAGTTGGGGTGGCGATTAGTTTCTTGATCGCGGCCGGCGCGTTGCTCGCAGGTTTGGCGGCGTTTACATCCGATGGCACCACGCGTGATGCGAACACCTCGACTTCTGAATTGGTGACACAGAGCATGTGGCCACTGATATCGGCGGTTGGCGTCGTTTTTCTTGCCCTTGGTTTGGTCACATCGTCGATTGTTTTTTTCGGTGGCATAGTCGTGTTGTTGGCTGCACTGAGCGAATGGATGGTGCAAGCGTGGAGCGAGCGCGCGTCAACTGATTTGTCGCACAACACCGCGGCACGCAAGCGACTGCTCAATCCAATTGAGTTTCCGGTGCTGGCAGCAGTCGGACTTGGTGTGGTGATTTTTTCGTTCTCACGAATAATGCTGACCGTCAACAAATCGACCGGTGCGGTGCTGTTTATCGTTGCTGGTGCACTGGTGTTGGTGGCCGGCACTCTGTTCGCGATTAAACCCAACTTGAAGCGATCGGTTGGTGCCGCTGTTTGCGTACTCGGAGCATTGGGCATTGTCGCCGGCGGTGTCGCTGGTGCAGTTTCGGGTGAGCGCGTAGAACTTGTCGAGGCTGCCGCCGAGGGTCACTTCAGTCACGCCGAGTGTGGTCCGGAAGAATCGAAATATTTCGACAAACTCGCCGAGGGAACTTTGTCGTTGCGCAGCAATGTTTCTGCAATTGTCGTCTATCAAGACGGCGAATTGATCGCCAATGTGCAAGGCATCAATTCTCCGCAAAAGTCGATAACAGTTGCCAGATCGAATCCGACCAATATCGTTTTTCGTAACGCCACAGAGGGCGAGTTTCGTCTCGTTGCTCATTTGGGTCACAGCGTCGCAAGCGATAAGACAGCCGCGGGCGAATCTCAAGACAAGTCGCACCAAGACACCACCTGCACCCAGTTGGTGGCCCCTGGGGCGGAGCAGAGCATGACTTTTAGTATCGCCAAGCCGTCTAGTGCCGAGAATGCTTATTACCTATATATCGCTGGCTCTGAAGACAAAAAGATTGAGATGGTTGTGCCGTGAGTCGCAGTCGTTTCGATAATTTGTTGAGCACGTCAATCGCTAGCGTGCGGGTTGTGTTGCGAAAAGCATTTCGATCTTTAGTTGTCTTCAGTGGGGCTTCGGCTGTTTTTGCTGGTTGTGCAAAGAACGCACCGCAAGACACTTGGCAACCTAAAGGCCCGAACTCAAAAATAATTGACGATTTGCAGCAACCAGTGTTTGCGGTTGCCGGCATAATCGGGTTGATCGTTGCGGTTACGGTCATTTACACGTTGATCAAGTATCGCGATCGTGGTCAACCGATACCAGAACAAACTCATGGCAAGCCAGCTCTTGAAATCACGTTGACAATCATTCCCGCATTGATTCTTGCGGTTGTCGCGGTATTCACGTTTGGTGCAATTTTCAAACTTGCCAAAACCGACGACACCGAGATGATTATTAATGTCACCGGTCAGCAGTGGTGGTGGGAGTACGACTATCCGGTGCAAAACGAGTTCGGTATCACCCAACCGATCATCACTTCGGGTCAACTTGTCATGCCGGTCGGAACGAAAGTTTTATTGCGCGAAACAAGCCGTGATGTCATTCACTCATATTGGATTCCTGCATTAAATGGCAAGCGCGACGCGGTGCCGGGTCGGGTTCAAACTTTGCGTCTCGAAGCCGATGAACCGGGCATCTTTGCGGGCCAATGCACCGAATTTTGTGGTTTGTCGCATGCCAACATGCGTATGGAGGCAGTCGCTCTGAGCAAAGAAGATTTTGCCAAGTGGGTCGCCAACCAACAAGCACCATATGTCTCGCCAGCTAAAGACACGCTTGCCAAACAGGGTGAAGAAGTGTTCTTGAACCAGTGCGTGCGATGCCATCAAGTCAACGGTCTGGTTCGTGCCGATGGCACGCCTGCAATCGCAGCACCAGATGAAAATGTTTGGTCAGGCGCCGCGCCTAACTTGTCGCATTTGATGTCGCGCAACACTTTTGCCGGGGCGATGTTCGACTTGCTGTCGAAGCAATGTCGCGACGAAGTATGGAACGCACCTAGCGATGTTGTTGGAGCCAAATATTTGGCAGGTGTCACCGAAGAATGTCTGAACCAAAAAGATCTTCGCGCCTGGTTGCGCAACGCACCAGAAGTAAAACCAATGTATGCCAACCCCGCGAATCTCGCCGTCAGCAACGGCAAATATCGTGGCATGCCTTATTTGGCGCTCAGCGAAGATGACATCAACAAACTTGTCGCCTACCTCGTAACCCTGAAGTAACCAAAGAAACAGAGCACCATTATGGCCATCATCGAACGACCAGCACCAACGGTGCCGGCAATAGTTACACCAACCTCGACGTACGGTTTGCTCAAGCGTCCGGTCTCTACAACGGGCTGGCGTTCATGGGTGTTCACCGTCGATCACAAGAAGCTCGGCATCATGTACGGCGTCACGGCGATGTTCTTTTTTATCGTCGGCGGCATCGAAGCGCTGCTGATTAGATTGCAACTTGCTGCACCGAACGGCAAAGTGCTCAACGCCGATCTCTACAACCAAATGTTCACGATGCACGCGACCACCATGGTGTTCTTGTTCGTTATGCCGATGGCCGCCGCGTTCGCCAACTATTTCGTGCCGTTGCAGATCGGCGCGCGCGACGTCGCGTTTCCACGATTAAACGCGTTCGGCTTTTGGGCATTGTTGTTCGGCGGCATCTTTTTGAACTTGGCTTGGTTCTTGGGCGGTGCAGCCGACGGCGGATGGTTTATGTATGCACCCAACTCAGGTCCGGTATTTTCGCCAACGCACGGCGTCGACTTTTGGGCACTCGGTTTGCAAATCGCCGGCATCGCTTCGTTGACTGGCGCGATCAACTTGATCATTACCGTTCTCAACATGCGTGCCCCAGGCATGTCATTGATGAAGATGCCAATCTTTACTTGGATGATCACGGTCGTGCAGTTTTTGCTGTTGTTCGCGGTGCCAGTAATCACCGTCGCCTTGTTCTTGCTCTCGTTCCAGCGCAA
>DOHD01000144.1 GCA_003535455.1 Acidimicrobium sp. | reverse complement strand
CACAACCTCGTGCGAATCGACAGTGGTTGCTTTTAGCCAATCGCAAAACGTTTCATCAGCAGCGAGACCATGCCCGCGCCACGACCCAGGCACAACGAGCATCGATACCGACAAGTTGCGTTCGTTGAGCAGTTTCATCCATTGTTGTGACTCGATTGTCGTTGACGGCGCGACATCATGAAGCGAGACGATTAGCGATTTCACGACGCAACCTTGGCGGCGATTCGTTTCTTGTCGGCGGTCATCACCGAGCGATAATGTTCGACAAGTTCGGCCATTACCGAATGCCATGTGCGGTGTTCGACTGTCGAACGCGCATTTTTCGCGCACGTCTCGCGAATCGCATGATTAGTGACTATCTCGTTGACGCTTTCGTAAAGCGTGTCGTTGCGTTGCGGAGACCAAAGAAACCCGTTGTGACCGTGTTGCACGAGATCGAGTGGCCCGCCAACGGCTGGTGCGATCACGGGCACGCCTGACGCAAGTGCCTCTTGCATCGATTGGCAAAACGTTTCGTCGACACCCGTATGGGCAAATACATCGAACGAGGCATACAACTGCGAGAGTTCGTTGCCCGTCGCAAAACCGGTGAAATGCGCATCGGGCATCAACCGCTCGAGTTTTTCGCGGCATGGTCCGTCACCGACGACAACAACCGAAACGCTTTTCATCATCGCGACTTCGGCGAGGCGCTCAACTTGTTTCTCACGTGCGAGTCGGCCGACGAACCCAACAATAATTTTTTCTGGCGCCCCAAATCGGTGTCTTAAAAAATTGTTGCGATGGGACGGGTTGAACTTGATGTTGTCCACCCCGCGCATCCAGCGGGTCACTTTCTCGACGCCATGTTGGCGCAAATCCCAGACGGCCGAAGTCGAGGGCGCGAGCGTCAGGTCGCTCTTGTTGTGAATTGCCGCGATGTACTTCCAAACTGCGGGCGAGGTCGCACCGAGACGATATTGCCGAGCAAAACCCGCAAGGTCTGTCTGATAAATCGCCACCGTCGGCACGTCGAGTTTGCGCGCCGCGCGTAACGCCCAAGCACCCAAAACCGCTGGTGCCGCAACATGCACGACATCGGGTTTGATGTTGTTTAGTTCGTATTCGAGAGCCTTTTTCGGCAACGCAATGCGCAGTTCGTCATAACCAGGAAACCCGAATGACCCCATTCGAATCACTGGGGTTTCATTGACACTCGTTTCACCGGGGCCCGGGGCGATAACAGTTACTTCGTGATCGTGTTTCTTGAGATATTCGATAGTGCGCAACACCGAGTTCGTCACACCGTTTACATGTGGCAGAAAACTCTCGGCAACGATTGCGACTCGCACCGTCAAAAAGTAGAAACCGTTAGTTAAAAAACGGCTTACCTCAGGTAACGGCAGTCAATATATAAGTTGAATGCACCGTGAATTCAGGCGACTAATCAGCCACCGACACTATATTTTTAGCGAGTTTCCTAGGAGGGGATCATGAATCTTGATTTCAATAAGGTATTGCCAGAAGCGCCTGAGATTTTTGGCGGCCCGCAACTTATCCGTGTTGCGTTGTTTCTGATTTTGTTCGTCATGGTGGCGCGTAGTTGCGTCCACCTGTTTGCATCGGACGGTGGAGCTCAAAGAATTGCTGGTGTGGATACTTCTGTTGTAGGAGGAAACAACATCATCGCAATGTTTCATCAATGGGGGGCGATACAGCTCTTGCTGGCCGCGGTTCTAGCTGTTCTGTTTTTTCGGTATCCAGGATTCACCCCACTCATATTGCTGGTTGTTGCCCTAGACCCGGTTTTGCGTTTTTTCGCCAGTCGAAAAATGAAACTGACCTCCACAAGAACCCCTCCCGGAGCGGCCTTAAACGGCATTGCGTTCGTGGTACTAATGCTGCTCTTTTTTGTCTCGATCAAGGGGTGACAACTCCAATTCAAGAAGTAAATTCAGCATCGGGCTCTCGCTAGTAACCTCTACCTAGATGGCGCAAATTGTGCTGGTTTATTTCGCACCACATTACGCACCATCAAGAGCCTCCGTAGCTCAGTGGATAGAGCAACGGTTTCCTAAACCGCAGGTCGCATGTTCGATTCATGCCGGGGGCACTTCGTATGCAGAGACATCACTGCAAACGCTGCATGTAATCACTACTGCGCCGAGGCAGTCTCGGATTCGCACACTCCTGTTTTGAGGTCTTGTGCGGTGTATGCACTAGTCGCCGATCCAGCGGTGACGTTCCACTTTTCCATCACTAATTGGATCTGGCGGAAGGACTCCTCAGCGACACTTGGGGCAAGCAGCAACATCGGGCAAATCGCCTGGGTCGAGTTCTCTCCCTCGCCCATGACCATCAACTCAAAGCGACCAAAATCCTGTTTACATTCCCATGGTGGCACGGTCGCAATCACGTCTCCTGCTGAAACCTCTACGCCTTTGTGAAGTGTGGTCGTCACATGGTCGAGCGATATCACCCTTTGGAATTCGTTTGATCCGATATACAACTCAACATCGCAACTCTCCGGCTGCTCGCGGACATCAACGACCACGCCATGTATCGGGGAGACGATGTTCGTGCCAACTTTCAGCATGTCGAACATGAGTGTTGGTTCGACGTGACCCTGATACGTGCGACCGAAAATGTGGATCGGGGGAAATTCGCGTGCCGGCCAACTGGACGCATCGGACGGCCAATTCCAGATTTCGGCAGTGAGATCAACGGGAAGTTGTTGCTACTCAAAGGTCGCGCCCGGCGGGGAGACCTCGGTTGTTGTGAGCTCGACAGGATTGGTGGCAACCGAGGAACCTGAATCATGTGAAGTTTTCGATCCTGAACACCCGGAGGATATGCAGACTCCAAGCAGCAATGCCATGGAAAGTCGGTATGTCTTCATCTTGTAGACGTGAGTTATTTGGTGGCGAATTCGACCNNCCTAAACCGCAGGTCGCATGTTTGATTCATCTTGGGGGCGCCAATGATTTAAATTTTTGATCGCTTATTTGGTGGCGAATTCGACCAAAACAGTTGCAATAACCGTTTTTTCTATACTCGCAGTTTCGTAATAACCGCCACTTTCAACATTGGTCGAGTCTCGTGCGGTCACTTGAAAAGGACCACTTGAAACCGAGCGCACTTCGCCAATTTTGCCATCGACGGCACCGAGCAATGTTTCGGCCCTTAATTTGGCGTCGGTCATTGCCTCAGCCAAGAGAGTTGGTCGAAGTGACTCGAGCGCATCAAGGTAATACTCGGGGCCACCCGTATAAATGTTGACACCCAATGCGAGCACTTCGCCAAGATCGGCTGCCAAAGACGCAACTTTGTCGACATCATCCATTCGAATGATCACTTCTCGACTTGCCTCGTACGACAAAATACGTCCGGTTGAATTGCCGTCTATGTATTCTTTATTCGCAAAACTAGTGATTGAGCCGAAAACGATTTCGTCATCGGCGACATCATTTGACTTCATAAACTTGACGACCTGATCAACACCCGTGCTGACACCTGCGATGGCCGCAGCAGCGGTTTCGGCAGATTGAGAAACACTGAGTTTCCATACTGCGCGGTCGGCTTTTATATTTCGTTGAGCGGTGCCTCGAACACTGACAGTGTCACCGCCACGACGCGCAATGCCATTACCAACATGTTGCAATCCCCATGCGAGTGCGGCCGCTAAAACGACGACCGAAATCGCCAGCGCGAATAACGAGTTCTTGTTTTTGTTTTCGATATACAAATGCTACCGCAGGTCTTAAACCTTCCAGGCTGCTTTCGCGTCGATTATCTCTGGGTTGTCTTGCGCGAGTGAAGTCAGTTTTTGGCAGGGTAGCGACGCCATTTGAATG
>DOHD01000072.1 GCA_003535455.1 Acidimicrobium sp. | reverse complement strand
GATTGTGATGTTTGTGCGCTGGTGCTGTTCATGACGACGCCCAACAATAGTTGATATGCGTCGCAACCTCACCTTGAGATGGCACGATAGACGGGTGAAACGAATCGCTTTGCTCGTTGTCGTCGTCGCAACTTTCTTTACTTTTCAATCGGCACTCGCCACGAATACCCCGAGCCCAGACACGACGACACCCAGCGTCTATGACCTCGAAAACGAACCATCCGAATGCATCGGCTTTTTGCCCAAACCGGGTTGCGGCAAAGCACCGCAAGACGCCGGAGAACGCGGCGGCGCGTTGCAATATCTCGTGTTTGCAATCATGATCGCGGGTCTAACAGTCGTCGGCGTGGGCATAACGCGAAGCGTACGAAAGCGGCCAAAAATTTAGATGAAACTCAAATTTCGCAACGCCATGAATAGCAAGCCGCGAATGTTCGGCGTGATCTTCATCATGCTCGCCGGCGGTGGCTACGGCACCGGCCCATGGTTCGCTCAAAACCTCGAGCGCAACGGTGCCAACCCAATGGGGTTTCTCACAGCGCGATTCGTTATTTCTGCGGTGTTGTTGATCGCATTTCGACTCGCGCGCATGGGTACAAAAAACCTGCCCAACACAGCCGACGCGCTGAAAATTTTCTTTCTCGGTGCGTTTGGCTTTTTTGTTTCGCCGTTGCTCTATTTCGTGGCGCTTCACGATCTTGACTCGGGTCTAGTTGTAGTGATTTTTTACATCTACCCCGCGCTCGCTGTCATTTTTTCGTGGATCATCTATAAGCACAAACCAAATCTCGTGATCACGATTTGCCTCTTCACCACCTTGACGGGCGTGTGGCTCACCGCGGGCCAAGTCGGCGACGGCAACACGAACGGTGTGCTGATTACTTTTTTCTCAGCGATCACGCACGCAATATATGTGGTTGCCGCTGGCAGCGTCACAAAAAAATCTGACCCGCTGACGATGTTGACGATTGCCCTCACTGGTGCAGCGGTCGCATTCAGCGCCGTCGCCTTGATCGGCCCGAGTTCACTTGATCCCGAATTTCCGATTAACACCGAAGGCTGGCTTTTGGTTTTTGCGATGGCATTTTTGATCACGATCGTGGCGACTGCGCTATTTTTTGCCGGCATCAAGCGCATCGGTCCTGGCGTCACTTCAATGGTCGAAACTTTCGAGGCAGTCGTAACAATTTCAATCGGCGTGTTGTTCATGAGCGAAACAGTGACCGCGATTCAGATTCTTGGCACCGTCACGGTGCTCGGATCAATCGTCGCCATAGGTTTGGCCGAGTCGCGCGCCGAATCGCGCAATAAAACACGGCCAGGCAAACACCAAAGCGTGCATAGTGGAACTGTGCTCGATCTGCCAATATCCTAGAAATCGCAATTCAAAATTAAATAGAACTTCTTGCAGGGTTGGGTGAAATTCCCTATCGGCGGTTAAAGCCCGCGACTCTCATGAGCAATCGTGAGACTGATCTGGTGTGACTCCAGGGCCGACGGTAAAGTCCGGATGGAAGCAAGAAGCGGTTATACGCGCGCGCTTCGCGTCGTGCGTCGAGCCGTTCGCCGACCCTGCACGCTGTTCGCGAGACGAAAGCGATGCGAGTGAACGATCAACAGGCGATGCAAATTGCGATCAACGCGGCAAATCGCGCTCGCCTAATTTCACGCCCGAACCCGTGGGTCGGTGCAGTTGTCGTCACGCAATCGGGTGAAATTTTTGAAGGATCAACCAGCCGCATCGGCGGCCCCCACGCCGAAATTAACGCTCTCACAAGCGCCGGCGAACTCGCCCGCGGCGCCACGCTCTTCTCGACGCTCGAACCGTGCAATCACACGGGTCGCACCGGCCCATGCACGCAAGCAATTATCGACGCCAAAATTTCGCGCGTCGTTGTCGGCATTACCGACCCCGACCCCAAAGTTTCTGGTCGTGGCATCGCTCATCTGCGTGAAGCGGGCATCAGCGTCGACCTCGGCGTGCTCGCCGAAGAAATTTCGACGCAACTCAAGTCATATATTCATCATCGCACGACAAAGCGACCGTTTGTCGTCTTGAAAATGGCTGTAACTCTGGACGGTCGAACCGCCGCACCAGACGGCACCAGCATGTGGATCACCGGCGAGACCGCTCGAAAACGTGTGCAACAACTTCGCGCAGAGAGCGACGCGGTGCTGGTCGGCGCGGGCACCGTGCGTATTGACGACCCGCAATTGACCGTGCGCGATGTTGAAGGTGAATCACCGCGACGAATCGTGCTCGGCAGTGTTTCAGATTCGGCTCGCGTCAACCCTTGCACCCAGTGGCATGGTTCTCTCGTCGATCTGCTCGATGAACTTGGCAGTCAAGATGTTTTGCAGTTGCTGGTCGAAGGTGGCCCAACAGTCGCGGCCGCGTTTCATCGTGAGAACCTGATCAATCAATATATTTTTCATCTCGCGCCGGCACTCGCGGGTGGCAACGACTCGTTGCCGGTTTTTGAAAACAGTGGCATCGCCACGATGTCTCAACTTTGGCGTGGACAAATCGTT
>DOHD01000053.1:8992-11963 GCA_003535455.1 Acidimicrobium sp. | reverse complement strand
TTTTAATCGCCCGCTTCTGGTTCGGGCGCAGGTCCAAGTCCACCAAAAAACGCCAACACGGCTGCCGAGCCGTCGCCCAATCTGAGAATTGAATTACCCGCGACGGTGTCGCTATAGACATCAAGCGAAAACCGACTGATGTCACCCTTTGCGGCGGGTCGCATCTTTTTGGCAAACTCAGCCAAGTCGAGGTTGTTGTCTGTAATTATCGCCCCGGTCACGCCTTCGAAAGCGCTCGAAACCGTAAATGGGTTCGACAAGACTCGGGTCAGCCCAGAATTAAGCATCGCCGCAATAAATTTGCGTTGCCTTTTGCCGCGGCCAATATCCGAGGTGCCGTCGATCTTCCACTCATTGTCGATCTTTGTCTCAAAATAACGACTTCGAGCAAACGCCAATGCTTCGACGCCATCGAGTGTGTTGCAGCCTGGCGTCATATACAGGCCAGTGTTTTTGTCTCGCGATGGATATTGAACACAAATCTGCACGCCACCAATCGCGTCAACCAGACCTTTAAACCCCTGAAAATTGATCTCTAAATAATGATGAATCGGAATATTGAAATTGTTCTGCATTGTGCGCACCAATACGTCTGACCCCTCTTGATATGCCGTGTTGATTCGTGCCGAGTTTTCACCGTCACCGATGCGCACCCAAAGGTCTCTTGGAAACGACAGCAACGCTCCGGCGCCAGTCGCTTGGTCATAATGAAAAACCATCACGGTGTCGCTGCGTCGACCTGAGACGTCACTTTCATTGCCCATCGTTGCAAAATCTGCGTCGTTTGGGTCTGCGCCTTCGCGAGAGTCAGAGCCGACCAAAAGATAATTTTCAAACCCACTACTCGGCGCTGAAAGAGCCGAAGTCGCCTCTGGGTCGCGTTGCACCGCATCAAGTTGGGTGTTGGTCGCCGACACAATTTGCTTTGCGCCTGCGGCGCTGATCGCTACAAAAACCGCGAGCGCGACGATCAACCCAATTTTATTTGACGCCTGAAAATTGTTGCCACGACGCGCCATGCATCTCAAAGTTACTCGTCATTTGCATCGCGCAGGTGCACTACATCACCCGTGTCGATCAGATACCGTTCGTTTTCGGTCTCGACCACAAGTCGGCCGTTTGGTTCAAGCGACGCTGCGCGACCAGTGACAATTTTGCCGTTCGTCAACTCAACACGCACCAGTTTGCCAAGCGTCGACAACACTGAGACATACTCATCATGAAGTCGATCTTTCGAGTATTTTTCTGAAATATCGATCTGCTCAATCATCACGTTCAACAAATCGGCTGGTGAGAATGACTTCACTGTCGCAAAATCTTTCAACTTGGCCGCATAGTCAGGTGCCCAAGCGATATTGATCCCAATGCCGACGACGATAAATGTTTGCTCTGGATCGGCAACACTCAACATGCCGCCAAACTTTTTTTCGTTCAACAACAAATCATTCGGCCATTTCAATTTGACCGAGGCGCTATTTTTTTCTGTTTCGTCGAAAAAAATTCTGCAGGCTCGCACGGCCGAAACAGCGACTACACGCTGACACATCGAGACATCGCAGTTCGAATTTCTAAACAACAACGACACGAGCAAATTTGCCCCCGACTTGGCTTCCCATGTTCGATCTAGTCGACCTCGACCCGCAGTCTGATTGTCGGCCATCAGCGCGGTGTGGTGTTCGGCGCCACGCTCAGCCTGGCTATATAAATCGATGTTCGTACTGCCGGTTTCGGCAACCCGGTGCACGATCCAGTCGTGCCGTGCGCTTGTCTGTCCGCGGTCTTGCCAGTTGTTATCGGTGCTCGGCATCGGCGAGAATAGTACCCCGTGCTTAAGAAAATCCTTATCGCCAACCGTGGCGAAATCGCAGTTCGGGTTATTCGAACCGCCAGAGAAATGGGCATCGCCACCGTCGCGGTTTATAGCGAACTCGATCGAAACGCTCTGCATGTGCGTCTCGCAGACGAGGCGTACGCCCTCGGCGGTCAAACGGCGGCAGAAAGTTATTTGAATACCAACGCGATTATTAATGCGATCAAACTCAGTGGCGCCGATGCAGTTCACCCTGGTTACGGCTTTTTCAGCGAGAACGCAGACTTTGCAAAAACAATCACCGACATGGGTGTCGCGTTCATTGGTCCACCGCCTGGCGCAATTGTCGAAATGGGCGACAAAGTTTCGTCACGCAAAGCCGCACTGCGTGGTGGCGCGCCCATCGTGCCCGGCACGACCGAATTTTTGAAGAGTGCCGACGAAATCACGCAGTTTGCCAAGACACACGGCTTTCCGGTCGCGATCAAGGCGGCGTATGGCGGTGGCGGTCGTGGCATGAAAGTCGTGCACGATCAAAAGAGCGTTCAAGAAGCAATGGAGTCTGCGCAGCGAGAATCAAAAGCATTCTTTGGTCGCGACGAAATCTACGTCGAAAAATATTTGTCATGGCCTCGACACATCGAAATTCAACTTGTCGGTGACACCCACGGCAACGTCGTCTGGGTTTCTTCGCGCGATTGTTCGGCGCAACGACGACATCAAAAATTAATCGAAGAGGCGCCAGCCCCGGCGTTGCCAGATGGCGTCGAAGATGCGATGGGCGCCGCTGCCGTAAAGGCAGCGAAAGCAGTNNCAAGTCGAACACCCCGTAAGCGAATTGATCACCGGCATCGACCTAGTCGAATGGCAGATAAAAGTCGCCGCAGGCGAAAAACTGCCGATGACCCAAAAACAAATACTCGCATCGCGACGAGGGCACGCAATTGAGGTTCGCATCAATGCCGAAAACCCGACCGCTGGCAAGTTCTTGCCATCACCCGGCAAGATCACGAAATTAACGACGCCAGACGGTTTTGGGGTTCGCTTCGACGGCGGTTACGAATCAGGCGACACTGTCAGTCAGTATTACGACAACCTCGTCGGCAAATTGATCGTCTGGGGCAAAGATCGCGAGTCAGCGATCGCCCGAACGATACGCGC
>DOHD01000053.1:8194-8956 GCA_003535455.1 Acidimicrobium sp. | reverse complement strand
GATTTTGCGGCCACGAAGCATTCGACAAAATGGGTCGAAGAAAAACTCGACCTGTCAAAACTTGTTTCAACCACCGGCGAAACTCAATCGAATAGTGAGGGCCTAGTCGAGAAAAGCACGGTGGTTGAAGTCAACGGCAAACGGTTCGATGTCAAAGTTTGGGTACCACCAACCGGTGGCGTCGCTGCGACCGCACAAAAAACACGGTCGGCATCACGGGGTGCAAGCCAAGCGACAGCAGCGGCAAGCGGCACGATCACCGCACCAATGCAGGGCACTGTGATCAAACTTCTCGTGAGTCAAGGGCAAACCGTCGCACAGGGCGAAGCAGTTCTCGTGCTCGAGGCGATGAAAATGGAGAATCAAATTCAGGCCGACAAAGCGGGCGTGATCTCAAAAGTCAATTGCAAGGCAGGCGACACCGTCGGCAGTGGCGATGTCTTGCTGGTTATTGAATAACCCCTTCGTAGTCAGGCATGGCGCTGAATTACAGTTGATTAACAGCAATGCCAATTAGTTTCACGAAGCGAGAAAAGTGACAGAACAACCAGCCAGTCAAGAAGCTTCTGACGAACAAGTTTCAGAGGCTGACCGCATCAGTGGCTTTGCTGTCGAGCGCGGTCGTCGACTGAATGCAGTCAACGAAATGCGAGATTCGGGTTCAAATCCTTATCCATACCGTTTCGACCGCACCCACACCCTCGGCCAATTGCGTGAAATGTTCGCCTCACTCGAGGCGGGTTCAGAAACAGAAACGATCGT
>DOHD01000053.1:0-8171 GCA_003535455.1 Acidimicrobium sp. | reverse complement strand
GTTTCAAAAGCATCCGTCGGTGACACGCAATTCGATGCGATCAATAATTTAGATCTCGGCGACTGGGTTGGTGCACGCGGTGCGGTTATGACAACGCGCAAAGGTGAACTCTCGATCAAAGTGACTGCAGTCGACTTGCTCTCAAAAGCGCTGCGACCGCTGCCCGACAAGTTTCACGGCTTGACTGATATAGACACGCGATATCGCCAGCGGTACGCCGACCTCATCGTCAACGACGAGGCTCGTCGCGTGTTCGAAGTGCGACACGCAACAATCGCGAGTTTTCGCCGCACTCTGCGCGAGCGCGACTACATCGAAGTCGAGACGCCGGTTCTGCATATCGAAGCGGGCGGCGCACATGCTCGTCCGTTTCTCACCCATCACAACACGCTGGATATGCCACTCTTCTTGCGCATCGCACTCGAATTGCACCTAAAGCGATTGATCGTCGGCGGCATGGAGCGCGTATTTGAAATCGGTCGAGTGTTTCGCAATGAGGGCATCTCGACTCGTCACAATCCTGAATTCACCATGATGGAGTCATACCAAGCATTCGCCGATCACACCGATGTAATGGATCTCACCGAGGTTCTAATTCGCAACGCGGCAAATGACGCGCTCGGCACAACTCTTGTCAACATTCGTGGCACAGAGTGTGACCTTGCCAAACCTTGGCGTCGCGTGCGCATGATCGACCTCGCCAGCGAAGCCGTCGGCGAAAACGTTCATCCATCTCAGTCTGTTGATTCGTTGCGGGCTATCGCCAAAAAGAATTCGATTCATGTCGAGGCACGTTGGGGTTCGGGTCGCATCATCGAAGAAATCTTTGCCGAGAAATCAGAGTCGACTTTGATCGAACCGACATTTGTCACGGGTCATCCGGTTGAAATCTCTCCACTCGCCCGCGTCGACCGCGACGACCCTTTCTTGACCGAGAGATTTGAGTTGTTCGTCGGCACGCACGAACTAGCCAACGGTTTCAGCGAGTTGAACGACCCGATAGAGCAACGCGAGAGATTCGCCGAAGAAGCAAAGTCGAAACTCGCCGGCAATCTCGAAGCGGGCACGATCGACGAAGATTATTTGCGCGCACTCGAATATGGACTACCACCAACTGGTGGTCTCGGCATTGGTATCGATCGTTTGGTTATGTTGTTGAGTGGTGCGACCAGCATCAAAGATGTGATTCTGTTTCCGACGTTGCGACCAGAGGTTTTCGAACAATGAGCGCGACGACTCTTGCATGGGGTGTCGGCGTCGCAACAGTTGCGCCAAACGACACGGTTCTCGATGTGTTTTTTCGCAAACTCGGCTGGGGGCAGAGCACGCCAGAAGAGTTTTTGTCGTCTTTACCCGAGGCGCATACTGATCCGCGTCGAGGTGTCGGCATCGTGCCGGTCAACATTTCAATCGACACAAGCAAGGCCCCTCGCGACGCAACAGATGCATATTTGCGCCTTCACTTGATGTCGCATCGTTTGGCTCTGCCAAATTCAATGAATCTTGATGGCATTTTTGGTTTGCTGACAAATGTCGTGTTCACGTCGCTCGGCGCGGTGCCAGTCGAACAGATCGACGAAGTTACATACAACTTGCGACGCAACGGCGAACATCTGACGATTCATGGTGTCGACAAGTTTCCTCGCATGACCGATTATGTCGTGCCCAGTGGCGTGCGCATCGCCGACGCATCACGCGTTCGGCTTGGCGCGCATCTCGCGCCCGGCACAACGGTGATGCACGAAGGTTTTTGCAATTTCAATGCCGGCACACTTGGCACTTCGATGGTCGAGGGTCGCATTTCTGCCGGGGTCGTCGTCGACGATGGTTCAGACATTGGTGGTGGCGCCTCGATCATGGGCACGCTTTCGGGTGGCGGCAAAGAAGTTATCCGCGTTGGCAAGCGATGTCTGCTTGGCGCCAACAGCGGTCTTGGCATCAGTCTCGGCGACGATTGCATCATCGAAGCCGGTCTCTATGTCACTGGCGGAACGCTGATCAAACTGCCCGACGCAACCATCGTCAAAGCCCGACAACTTTCGGGAGCAAAAAATTTATTGTTCCGCCGCAACAGTCAAACTGGCGCCGTCGAAGCCTCTCCCCGCACCGGCTCTTGGGGTGGCCTCAACTCGGCCCTCCACAAAAACTAAACCAATTCACGATGAAGTTTGATGAATTGAGAGAACTGGTGCGGGCGCGGCGCACAGACATGATGGTCGACAAAGATCGCGCACTCGAAGATGGCGTCATCGAACAACTTTGCGACTTGGCGATGTGGGCGCCGAATCACAAACTGACGTTTCCTTGGATGTTCGCCGCCGTCTCGGGTAACGCCCGCGAACGACTCAGCAATTGTGTGGCGGATGCGATGGCACGCGATGGCGACAAACCCGAAAAAGTCGCCAAGGCACGCACAAAATTTCAACGTGCGCCGGTCATTCTGATTGTCGGCACAGAACCAGGCGACACGCAGTTACGAACGCAAGAAAATCGCGACGCAGTTTCAGCCGGTATTCAAAACATTTTGCTCGGTGCAACCTCGCTCGGCTTGGCAAGTTTTTGGTCGAGTTGCCCGAAAGGGGCAAATGATGACGTTGCAAACTTTTGCAACTTCAAACCGAACACGCACATCACGGCGATGATTTACCTCGGGCATCCACAACGCCAAGCACCACCGATCGAACGACCGCCCGCGACAATCAAAATTATCACTGACTAAATTTTGAGCTCGTGTGCCGTAGCTCAATGCGCCGCGGCACAAAGTTTCAAGATGACAAACCGATTAGCTGGGCTGGTAGACGCCGAAAACCTCGCGCAAAATGTCGCTGACTTCACCCAGTGTCGCGTTGACCCGCAACGCATCTTTCATCGGATACAGCAAATTGTCGCTCTTAAGTGCCGCGCTCTTCAACTTCTCGAGCGCTTTAGTAACGGCCACTTGATCACGCGAAGCACGCAATTTCGCCACCCTGGCAATCTGGCTTCGCTCAAGTTCGGGGTCGACTTTTTTGGGCACAAACTTCGGTTCTGATTCGGCGACGAACTTGTTGACACCAACCAAAACTCGCGAACCATCTTCGATCGATTTCGTATACGCATATGCCGACTCTTCAATCTCGCCCACCTGAAAACCCGATTCAATAGCCTGCACCGCGCCACCCATTTGTTCGATGCGCTCGATGTACTCCCATGCCAATCGTTCGACTTCGTTGGTCAAAGACTCGACATAATACGAACCAGCAAGCGGATCTGGCGTGTCGGTGACACCACTCTCGTAGCCAATTATTTGCTGGGTGCGCAAGGCGATGCGAGCGGCATCTTCGGTCGGCAAACTCAACGCCTCATCAAAACCGTTGGTATGCAGACTCTGCGTGCCACCCAAGACTGCGGCCATGCTCTGCACCGCGACGCGCACGATGTTGTTCTGCGGCTGCTGCGCGGTCAATGTTGAGCCACCAGTTTGGGTGTGAAAGCGCATCAACAAACTTGCCGGATTCTTGGCCCCGAATCGCTTCGACATGATCTCGTGCCACATGCGTCGGCTCGCACGAAATTTTGCGACCTCTTCGAAGAAATTATTGTGGCCGTTCCAGAAGAAACTCAGACGTGGTGCAAAGTCATCGACATCAAGACCCGAATCAACCGCAGCCTGAACATACGCAATCGCGTTCGACAAAGTAAACGCAAGTTCTTGAACCGCGGTCGAGCCCGCCTCGCGAATGTGATACCCAGAAATCGAAATCGTGTTCCACTTCGGAACATGCTTGGCGCAATACGCAAAAATATCCGTGATGATGCGCATCGACGGTCGCGGCGGATAAATATAAGTTCCACGCGCAATATATTCTTTCAGCAAGTCGTTCTGAATCGTTCCCGATATTTCGGTCGAAGCAACACCACGCTCTTCGGCGACTAGTTCATAGAGCAGCAACAGCACTGCCGCCGTCGAATTAATCGTCATCGATGTCGTAACTTTGTCGAGCGGAAGATCAGCGAGCAACACTCGCATGTCTTCGATTGAATCGATCGCCACGCCGACTTTGCCGACCTCGCCCGCCGCACGCGGATGATCACTGTCGTAACCCATTTGCGTCGGCAAGTCGAACGCGCACGACAAACCTGTTTGACCAGCGTTCAACAAAAACTTGAATCGTTCGTTCGTGTCGGCCGCGGTGCCAAAACCCGCGTATTGACGCATCGTCCACAAACGGTCGCGATGCATCGTTTTGTAGATTCCTCGCGTATATGGCGCTTCACCCGGCACACCCAACTTTGCCGACTCGTCAAAACCACCGAGCGACTTCGCCGAATACAACGGCTGAACTTCGATGCCAGAGTCTGTGGTCTTGTCAGTCATAAATGCAATCTCAAGGCTACGAGTTTGGTTGCCTCGCCGCGAGCACAGCGATTTCTACCAGCCACTCGGGTCGCGCCAGCGCAGGCACGGTGACAAGTGTGCTCGCCGCTAAGTGACCATTTAAAGCAGCATCACGAGCATTCATCACTAGTTTCAGGCGCGTCGCCATCACGACAGAGTCGGTCGAATGCACGACATAAGTCGTCACCGAAACGATGTCGCGAGCACCCATGTTGCCGTCGGCGAGAATCGCAAAAATATTTTGCCAAACGACGTTCGCCTGTTCGTCGATGTTTGCCGGCACGCTGCCATCGATGCGTGTCGGCACCACCCCGGAGGTGACGATTAATTCATGACCTGCTGGCACCTGCACGCCATGCGCGTAAGCGGCCGCTGGTGGCGCCATCGCGGTGGGTTTAAGTTCGCGTGGCATAGTCAAGACCTCTCACGATAAGCCATAATTGACGAATGGGCAAAAGAGCAGTGGGACAAGAAAACCTCGCCGACATCGATGTGCTCGAACGAATTCAACAACGAGTTCTTTGGCTTGCAGTGCGCATGGTCGACTTCGCAAATCGTGAACGCGAAATTGCGCCTGCACCAGGCGACAGAGACGCCGAGTTCAATGTAAAAGTCGGCGGCCACATGGCAAGCAGTGCCTCTGTTGTCAGCATCATGACTTCACTTTGGTTTGGTCATTTGAATGGCGATGACAAAGTTGCTGTCAAACCTCACGCTTCACCAATTTTTCACGCGATCAAATATCTCACCGGTGAACTCGACAAGTCTTATCTAAAACGGTTGCGCACGCTCGGCGGTTTGCAAAGTTATCCGAGTCGAACGAAAGATCCTGACGTCGCCGACTTCTCGACGGGTTCAGTGGGTCTCGGCGCGGTTGCGCCTTTGTTTGCATCGATGGTGCGTCGTTACATTGATTCGCATTTCACGCCACGACCCGCGGCGCGATTCATCGCCCTCGTCGGCGATGCAGAACTTGACGAAGGCAACATCTGGGAGGCCATCGCCGACCCATCACTTCAAGGTCTCGGCAATGTGATGTGGATTGTCGACGCCAACCGACAAAGTCTCGACCGCGTTGTGCCCGGTATGAAAATCAAAAAGCTTGCAGGCTTTTTTGCCGACGCTGGCTGGCATGTAATCGAAGCCAAATATGGTCACAAATTGCAAACAGCATTTGCTCAACCAGGCGGCGAATCGCTGCGCACCTACATCGACGACATGTCGAACGAGCGCTATCAGAGTTTGTTCGCCCTGCAGGGTTCGGCTCTTCGCGAAAAATTTTTAGACGGCGCACCGAGCGAGGTCGTCGCGTTTGTCAACGATGTTTCAGACGACGATCTTGCACCACTCGTGCAAAACCTCGGCGGACACGACATCGAAATGTTGCTCGACGCTTATCGCGAGTGCGACCTTGTCACAGACAAACCAAGTGTCGTTTTCGCCTACACCGTAAAAGGCTGGGGGTTGCCGATTGCTGGCGACCCACTTAACCATGCGGCTCTGCTTTCAGAGTCGCAGATCAACGATTTGCGCCAACGCAACGGTTTGACACTTGACACCGAATGGGATCAATTCACTCGCGACAGCGAAGAAGATCGTGTTTGTCGCGCCGTAGGTGGCGACATCAACAACAAAAAATTACCCGACAGACCATTGCTCAAAGTACCGCATGAAGTCAGTTTGGCAATCGGCAAAAAACCAATTTCGACCCAAGAAGTTTTTGGTCGACTCTTGACTGGTCTCGGTGCGATACCCGAAGTTGCCGAGCGAATGGTCACGATGTCGCCCGATGTCAGCGTCAGCACGAATCTCGGCGGATGGATCAACAAGTTCGGCGTGTTCAGTTCTGATGAGCAACCAAACTATTTGGGCGACGACAGATTGCTGCGCTGGAACGAAGGCCCGCAGGGTCGACACGTCGAGCTCGGCCTCAGCGAAATGAACTTGTTCTTGGCGTTGCACGCTTTCGGGCTCGGCCATGAACTTCATGGCGAGCACTTATTGCCAATCGGCACCGTTTATGATCCGTTTGTTTGTCGTGGCCTTGACGCACTCATCTATGCGCTCTACAACGGCGCAAAATTTATATTGGTCGGCACACCGTCGGGTGTGACGCTTGCGCCTGAAGGTGGCGCACATCAAAGCACGGTGACAACATCACTGGGTCTTGAGTTGCCGAATATGACATACGCCGAACCGTGTTTCGCGCGCACCCTCGACTGGTTGATATGCAACGGCCTCGATCGCCTCAGTCAACCTGATGGCGACAGCATGTATCTGCGACTTTCGACGCGACCTATCGATCAGACGCCGTTCGAAGAACTTATGACCAAACGCGGTGCCGATGCATTGCGCGCCGATGTACTCGCAGGCGGCTATCGACTTTGTGTGCCAAGTCAGGGTCGCGCTGCAGATCTGGTGATCGCCGCTACCGGCAGTGTCGTGCCCGAAGCATTCGCCGCAGCGAAACTTCTTGAGGCTGAGGGTATCAACGCACTGGTGCTCGACATTTGCTCACCCGATCGCATTTATCGTGGCTGGCGAACCGCACAACAAAATGCAACTCGCAACGGCGTAACAACCCGCGATGTCGGTCACCTCGGTGTGCTACTCGATGAATCAGAGCGACGACTTCCGATACTCACGGTGCAAGATTCGGCGAGCCATTCGTTGGCTTGGTTGGGTTCGGTTTTTGGTGCACGCACGGTGCCTGTCGGGGTTGACGAATTCGGTCAATCTGGCACAATCGCCGAACTTTATGGCACTTTTGACCTGCTTCCCGAACAGCTCGTCAACGCCGCGTTGCTGGCATTGTCGTAACCTGAAGTTATGGCAATCATCGAAAATCAAACCGGCACCAAAAAGTCGATCGACGGCGTCGAGCTGACGCCAAAAACAACCACACAACTCGCGCCACCGAAATTTGCAACCGTCGAACAAGAGCGTCAACATCGCAAAGAAAAACTCGCGGGCGCGATGCGAATTTTCGGTCGACTTGGTTTTGGCGAAGGTGTCGCCGGCCATATCACGGTGCGCGACCCAGAGTTCACAGATCACTTCTGGGTCAATCCTTTTGCCAAAAGTTTTCGTTACATGCGAGTCAGTGATTTGATTCTCGTCAATCACGATGGTGATGTGGTTTACGGTTCACAACCAGTCAACCGAGCGGCGTTTTGCATTCACGCGGCAATTCATCAGGCACGCCCCGATGTAATTTCGGCGGCGCATGCGCATTCACCGTTCGGCAAATCATGGTCGTCACTCGGACGCAAACTCGACCCGATAACCCAAGACTCGTGTTACTTCTACGAAGATCACACCGTGATCACCGAGCAAGGTGGGGCCGTCGTTTTTGAGGTTGCCGCGGGTCAAGAAATCGCGGCGAAGTTTCCGAAAGGCAAAGCAGCAATTCATCAAAATCACGGGTTGTTCACCGTCAGCGACACGGTTGATGCAGCAGCATTTTGGTTCATAACCATGGAGCGAACCTGCCAAGCACAACTGATGGCCGAGGCCGCCGGCACGCCAAAACTTATTTCTCACGAGGTCGCAAGTTACACGCGCGATCTCACCGCGTTTCCGGCCGCGGGTTGGCTGCAGTTTCAGCCCCTATGGGAAGAAATCTGTCGCACTGATCCAGATCTTTTCGATTGAGTTCTAACGCCGCATCACGCGGGCTGAATCGTTTCGCAAATACCGCGCCGCCCGAACTTCTTTTCGTCGTCTCGGCGTTCGGACAATATTGCGGCGCAGTAATCGCCGTCCGACTTTTTGATGACTTGGCGCCGGCGAG
>DOHD01000042.1:7109-9568 GCA_003535455.1 Acidimicrobium sp. | reverse complement strand
AATCGTGCCAGCCGAGCCTGTCGCTGAGGTAAACGCCGCCAAGCGCAGCCTGCCACCATTTGACTTGTTGACATGTTCAAAAACGCTCGAAAGCGCACGACCCGTAACTTCGTAGTGGCCGACATGGTTGCCAAATTCGCAAAATTGGTTGAAAATAAAATTCTTGGGGTCGAGTTCCATTTCGTTGCAAGCATCATAAATTTCTTTGACGTTGCTCTCGGTGCCAGGCGTGCGCACCACATCGCTCGGGTCGCTCACCCATTTGTCGAGCCAATCAAATCGCTCTTGCGACATGCCCGCGGGCAAAACCGCCACACCTCGCGAACCCATGATGCGACTAATCGCCACGCCGCCGCGTGCATAGTTGCCGGTCGATGGCCACACAGCACGGTGACGACTCGGGTCGAATTGCCCGGTGATTATTCGCGGTGCGAGACACGAATAAGCGGCCAACACCTTGTGCGCGGTAATCATCGGAAACCGATCGCCGAACATCACGATGATCGGGCTGGCGACGCCTGTCAAACTGCTTGGCAACACCACATGGTCAGGCACCGACACTCGTTCGCCACGCATGTTGTTGTACCAGTGCACGCGAAACAAGTTGCGTGCATCGGGTGCGTTTTTATCGACACCTTGCGCATAGTTCGCCTCGATTTTTGATGGGTCGGCAAGTTGCGCAAATGTCGGCAAGACGACTTTGTTTTTTGCACAAAGCGCAATGCTGTTCTCGAGTGCTTTCGTATCGACAATTTTGTCGGCGAGCCCCAACTGGCCCGCCATCGCAGAAGCGTCCAATTGACGCTTTGAACCTTGATGCGAAGCCATTATTGAAGTCAAGGTTTACATTATGTCAAATAATCGATATCAAGCACTACTCTTACGACGCAAGGATTGCGCAAAACACTAATAAGCAATACGCGAGCAATGCGCAAGCCGACGTAGCCCAATGGCAGAGGCACGGCGCTTAGGACGCCGCCAGTGAGAGTTCGAGTCTCTCCGTCGGCACAATATGCAACCGCATACGACCTCACAACTCGCAACGCCCGCCCTGCTCGTCGATCTTGATGCACTCAATGGCAACCTGCGAACAATGTCACTACGACACAACGGCGCAAAACTGCGACCGCACACGAAGGCACACAAGTGCACCCAACTAGCAAATTTGCAATCACAATACGGACACAAAACTTTTACTTGCGCCACACCCCGCGAAATAATCGGCATGGCCGCGGCCGGTGTCGGCGAAGATCTGCTGCTTGCCAACGAAGTAGTTGACCGTGAGAGACTCAACTCACTGGCCAAAGTCTCCGAGAATGTGCGAGTCACCGTCGCTGTCGACTCAAACGTGACGATCATTGCCGCAGCGAGTGCTGGTTTACGTGATGTGCTCATCGATGTCAATGTGGGTTTGAAACGCTGTGGTGTAGCACCACAACTTGCGGGACAACTCGCCGATTTTGCGCGCAGGCAAAAAATGACGGTTCGTGGCGTCATGGGTTACGAAGGTCATCTGATGATGATCGACGGTCATGAAAAGCGCAAATTACGCGTCGCCGAATCAATGCAGCTGCTCGCACAGGCCGCAACAGATGTTGGCGGCGAAATTATTTCGGCTGGGGGCACCGGCACATTCGACCTGCACGACGAAACTTGCATCAACGAACTGCAAGCNNGCCCAGAGTTGTTTCGTGTTGGGCACAGTTATCTCAACTTCCAAAGATTGGCTCGTTATTGATGTCGGTCTCAAATCGCTCGGCATGGATCACGGAAATCCGACCGTCGACGGTTTCGAAGTCTTGTTTTGTTCAGACGAACACACCACGCTCGTGCCAAGCAAAGAGTCAGCCTCGACAAAAGTTTCGGTCGGCGACAAACTTCGTGTTGTCCCTGCGCATATTGATCCGACGATGGCGATGCATGAGCTCGCTTACCTCGTGCGCGGTGACGAAATCATCGATTCTTGGTCGATTGACTTACGTGGCTGGTAATTCGCCCAGCCGAGTCGCCAACGTACGAAACGCAACACCGCGATGTGAAAGCGCATGTTTTTCGCCGATACTCATCTCGGCAAAAGTTCTTCCATCACCGGCATCCGGCACGAACAACGAGTCATAGCCAAAACCACGCTCGCCTCGCTCGTTGATGCAGATCGAACCTTCGCAAACGCCTTCGCAAATAATTTCTTGACCATTCGGCATTCGCAATAATGCAACGGTGCGAAATCGTGCCGAACGATTCGTGACTCCGCGCAGTTCTTGCAACATCAACGCCCGATTTTGTGCATCGGTCGCACCTGGCCCCGCAAATCGCGCCGTCAACACGCCAGGTCGACCACTCAAAGCATCGACTTCGAGGCCCGTGTCGTCGGCAAGCGCCGGCATATCTGTGGCGCGACAAATCGCAACCGCTTTCAATCGTGCGTTGCCCGTTAGCGTGTCGGCGTCTTCGACCACATC
>DOHD01000042.1:1892-7075 GCA_003535455.1 Acidimicrobium sp. | reverse complement strand
GGGTTTGCCGAAGCGCACACTACGCGCAGCATTCGCCCTGCCTCTTTATTGCAATCTTGGTTTTGGTGGCACTGCGAGAGTTGTCTTCTGCAATGCAAAAACCTCGCGTAAACCCGCTGTCGCCATCGCCAACAACTCGCTCAACTGCGCCTGACTGAACGCTGCGCCTTCGGCGGTGCCCTGAACCTCGACAAATTTTGGTTCTGACGAGTCTTGCGCCTGCAACATCACAACGTTCATATCGACTTCGGCCGAACTGTCTTCGACATACGGCAAATCAAGAATTGGTGTGCCGTTATGAATGCCGACGCTCACCGCCGCACACAACGAATGCAACGGATGTTTAGTGATCAAACCGTTTTGCTGCACTCGCGTCAGAGCATCATGCAACGCGATGTAAGCACCGCAGATGCTGGCCGTGCGCGTGCCGCCGTCGGCTTGTAAGACATCGCAATCGACTATCACTTGTCGCTCGCCCAAAAGTGTCATGTCGCAACACGAGCGCAACGACCGACCAATCAGCCGCTGAATTTCAATCGTGCGACCACCCTGTTTGCCTTTGGCTGCTTCACGATCGTTGCGATCTGGTGTCGCACCAGGCAACATCGAATATTCGGCGGTGACCCAGCCTTTGTTCTTACCTTTCATCCATCGCGGCACATCTTCGTCGACAGATGCAGTGCAAAGCACGCGGGTCTTGCCAAACGAGACCAACACCGACCCGAGCGCCATTTCGGTGAAGTCGCGCTCGAATTTGAGTTCGCGCAATTGGTTTGCTTGTCGTCCATCTGGCCTGGTCATATTTTCTCCGTTGCTTTTGTTTGGTTTTCCTAAATTACTTCGGCCAGCGTTGCGCGACGACCAACTCTGGGCCCAAGAACCTTTGACCGAGTTTGGCGAAGTGTTCGACATCGCCCGAAGAATAAAAATCATGTGCACTTTTTCGACCTGGCTCACTTGGTCGTGCAATTCTATTTTGCTGTAGCGCTTGGTTCACCACGGTCGCAGTCGAATCTGCGCTGTTGATAATTTTCACTGCGGCGCCCATCACCCGCGCGATTACCTCACTTAAATACGGGTAATGCGTGCAACCCAACAACAAAGCGTCGACATCGGCATCTTTGATTGGCGCGAGCAGTTTTTCGGCTAACTGCGTTACTGCATCCCCCGATGTTTCGTTGCGTTCGACGAACTCGACAAAACCCGGGCAAGCCGCGGCCGTCAGCGAAATCTTTCGCGAAATCTCAAGCGATGCCCGGGCAACCGCAGTTTCGTATGCCATCGACGAAATAGTGCCGACCGTGCCGATCACCGCGACACGATTATTTTTGGTCGCCGTCACCAAGGCTCGCGCACCAGGGTCGACCACACCGATAACGGGCACAGAAAGCGACTGTTGCAATTCATCAAGAGCAACCGATGCCGCGGTATTGCATGCCACAACGATCAACTTGGCATCAAAATCACGCACGAGACTCGTCGCTAATTCGATGGCGAACCCTCGCACGTCACTCGCTGGTTTTGGCCCGTACGGGTAGCGCGCAGTGTCACCTATATATATAAGGTCTTCGTTCGGCAACAAGTCGATCACTGCTCGTGCAACCGTTAAACCACCGAATCCAGAGTCGAACATGCCGATCGGGCGGTTATAACTTGCTTTCATCTCTGACAACGCTACGCCCTGGCGAACATCGAACTCAGTCAAACAACATCGGTCAATATTCGATGCGCGCTGATGCTTTATAGTCACGGTGTGGTTCTTGCCGCCGGCCTCGCACTTTTGGCGGCGTTTTTGCACGCAACTTGGAACATCGTCGTCAAACAAACCGGCGATCGCTTTCTCGCGTTATGGGCTCAATTCATTTTTGCCGGATCTTTCGCTTTAATTGCTCTCGTCGGGTGGTCGTTGTTCTTCACGCCACCAAACATCGCCTGGTGGTGGTCAATATTCAGCGGTTGCGGCCACCTGCCATATGTCATGTTGCTCGCCAAGGCCTATGACAAAAACGATTTCTCGCTGACATATCCGATCGCCCGTGGTGCTGGGGCACTCAGCGCAGCAATCTTGGGATTAATTTTTTTGGGCGACGATCTCTCGGCACTCAGCATGGCTGGCATCGCCGTCGTAATTTTTGGTCTCTGGGTTTTGGTCTCGGGTCAGCCAATCAACAATATTTTTCCGGCGCTTGGTGTGGCCGCAACGATCGGCATCTACTCGGTCGTCGACGCATATGGCGCACGCAACTCAGACGCGGTTGCATTTGCCCTTAGCGTTTTTGTCAGCGGCGCCACAACGATCACGTTTTGGGCATTAATGACTCGCGCCAAAGAATTAAAAACTTTTCTCTCCGCCGAATGGAAGCCAGCCGCACTTGGCGGCATCATGTCGATTACCGGTTATTCGATGGTCGTCTACGCGTTTAGCCTCGCGCCGGTCGGTTATGTCGCGACGATGCGCGAATCAAGCGTCGTCATCGCCGCACTCGCAGGTTGGAAGTATCTCAAAGAAGACGACCACAAACGACGCCTCACTTCGGCGATGATCGTCGTGGTCGGGTTGGTCGTGCTCGTTGCTGGGCGCTAAAAATAAATAATTTTTTCAGCGGCTGCTTCGGCTTGATCTAAGTCATCGGTATAGGCGCCTGTCGACAAATACTTCCATCCGCCGTCACAGACAATGAACACGATCACTGCTTCTTGCGCGCCATCTGCGCTGATCTCGCTCGCTACTTTCAACGCACCCGCCAACGACGCCCCAGATGAGATGCCGGCAAATACGCCGCACTCACGAACCAGTCGTCGAGTGCATTCGATGCTTTCGCGAGGTCGCACGACTCGCTTGCGATCTAGAGTTTCGCGCCCGTTCCATTTTTCAAACACCGGCGGAATGTAGCCGTCGTCGAGATTGCGCAAACCTTCAACACGCTCACCTAGCGGTGGCTCGACAGCAACTATTTTTATTTCGCTATTTTTTTCTTTCAAGTAGCGACCGACACCCATCAAAGTGCCGCTCGTACCCAAGCCGGCAACAAAGTGCGTCACCTCGGGGCAATCGCGCCAAATTTCTGGGCCAGTTGTTTCATAATGCGCCGTCGGGTTCGCCTCGTTTTCGTATTGATGCAAAAAACACCAATCCGGATTTTCTTTGGCCATCTTCTCGGCGCGCAACACCGCGCCATTTGACCCTTCGGCGCCCGGAGTAACGATAACTTTGGCGCCGAAAACCTCGAGCATTTGTCGTCGCTCGATCGAAACATTGTCAGGCATCAAAATTGTTATCGGATATCCCTTGATCTGGGCTATCGCAGCCAACGCAATGCCCGTGTTTCCACTTGACGGTTCGATTATTCGCTGACCAGGCAAAAGTTTGCCGTTTTTTTCNNTTTTCGAGTTTGGCCAACAATCGCACCCGAGGGTTCGGCGACAAATTCGAAACATCGACCAGCGGCGTATTGCCGATCAAATCGAGCACGTTTTCGTTTATCACCATGCAGTCAGGATACCTGACCAATATGGTCGGATTTATGCGGTTTTGGCGAGTTTTGCTTTCGGCGATGTGAAATCGGCGATATTCAGCCTGTGACGATGCGACTTTCTGAGATCTGCGAATCGACAATTCGATAACTGCGAATCTTTGGCTCAGGGTCTTTTAATCCAATAATCACATAGTGCCAATCAGGGTCGGGTGCCTGACCAACGTCGGTGACACTCGGATACGGCTCGGTATGCGTGTGACTGTGCACCACCCCAATGATCGCCAACCCACGCGCCTCGGCGTCAAGTTCAATTCGAAGATGATCTCGCGGATCAACCGTGTAGATAATTTTGCTCTGCGCAATGTTTCGACACGCGTGAAACTCGCGGGCCACATCGCTGCCAAATTCGCCGACCAAAAAACCGCAACATTCAAGTGGTGTCTCGGCCAAAGCCAGTGCAGTGATCTGACTTTGTACTGAACTTGGTATCAAGATTCGTGACTCAGAAACTTGGTTCGACATTGGCATAAAAGGCTACAGGTACGCTTAAAGCACGCTATGAAAAAAGACAGCCCAGAGATCATCGCCAGCAATCGCAAGGCGCGACACAACTACACAATCGTTGATGTCATTGAGGCTGGCATTGTGCTGCACGGAAGCGAGGTCAAGAGCCTGCGCGAAGGCCAAGTGCAGATCGCCGAGGCTTATGCCCATGTCATTCGTGGCGAAATGTGGCTCGAGGGCGTGCATGTCGCCGTCTATCGGTTCAGTCACGGCGTCGGCTCGCACGAACCGATGCGTTCGCGCAAACTGTTATTGCATCGCGAACAGATTCGCAAGCTTCAAGAACGAATGGCCAAAGAGCGCTTGACGCTCGTGCCGTTGTCGATGTTGCTCAAAGATGGTCGCATCAAAGTCGAACTCGCCCTTGCCAAGGGTCGGCAGAAAGAGGATCGTCGGCAAGCCATCGCCGAAAAAGAGTCAAAACTCGAAATGCGTCGCGAAGCCGGCCGCCAACGCAAAGGCACCGCCTGACAATCGCGCACACGCTTGCCGTAGACTGAGTGCGTTACGTAAGTTCAAAGGGGCTGACAGGTTTCGACGTCAGATTCGATGTTCGAGCGTGCGACTCGAGTTGCTCAGACTCGTAAAACGGGGCAAAAAAATAACTGCCAACAAGCAGTTCGCTCTCGCCGCCTAATAAGTGGCAGAGAGCAACCGTGAGCCGCAAGGTCGCACGGGGCCAATTCACCGCAGCCCGGCAACAGAAGCGGGGAATGACATTGGGAAAGACCGATGACGTCGAGAAAGACCGATGACCGTGCAGAAAGTTGCACCGCGGATTACCACTTCGGTGTTAATCGACCGACCCGTCGGCGTTGCTGCGTAGCAACAAAACGGGAATAGTCGTATCACGGGCGCTCAACGGCTGATGGACGGGGGTTCGATTCCCCCCAGCTCCACTTATTTGCTGATTGCTTTTATCTCATTGACGACGGTGAAATATTCGCCAACCGTTGCAGGTTGATGCGAGCCATACAAAACTTCGGGGTCAAGGTCAATGCTATTTGGCCAACACAACGTATGTGCCACCAGATCTACTTCAACCTTCGACAAAAAGTCGTCGTGATTAAGACATTCAAGATTGCCCAGCCAGTTTTTGCGAAACTCAAGTTGACGAATCAACCCATCGTTGAACTCAACTTC
>DOHD01000042.1:0-1849 GCA_003535455.1 Acidimicrobium sp. | reverse complement strand
GCCGAGAACTGCGGCTAAGACAGTTAATTTGGGCGAAGAATCGTAGATTGATAGTCGTGAAGTTCGCACCAATCTCAGATCGCCTGAGCGGATTAGGCGCCGCCAAGTGGGCGGTTCACTCTGAAGGTTTGCGTCGGGCAAGTCTCGGCGAAGCGATCATCATGCTTTCGATCGGCGAACCCGACTTGCCGCCGCCCGCAAGCGTTCTCGACGCGGCAGCCCACGCAATGCGCAATGGTCGAACCCGTTATGCACACGGCCAAGGCGAACCGCAAACATTGATCGCCATCGCCAATCACCTGACGCAACGCTCAGGTTTGCCGGTCACGCCAGAGCAAATTCTGTTCACAGCCGGCACTCAAAACGGATTGTGCACTGCATTGTTGACGCTTGTGCAATCTGGCGACGAAGTTCTCGTGCCCGACCCGTATTACGCAACATACGAAGGTTTGGTCGCGGCATCAGGCGCGACATTTGTGCCGGTGGCAACTCGACCCGAAGATAATTTTCATGTCACCGCCCAAGCAATCGAACGTGCAATCACCAAGCGCACACGAGTTCTACTCTTGAACACACCGAGTAACCCGACGGGCGCCGTGCTGACACAAAAAGAGATCGACGAAATCGGCGCTGTCTGCGAGCGCCACGATTTATGGATTATTTGCGACGAGGTTTACGCCGACATGACATTCGATGTGCCTTTTTGTTCGCCGTTTGATCGACCGCACCTGCGACATCGAACTTTGGCGGTCTCATCGATTTCGAAATCGCACGCCCTGCCAGGTTTTCGCGCTGGTTGGGTCGCATCGCACCCAGACATAACCCCTCGCCTAGTGCTCGTTGCCGAAGCAATGTTGTTCGGCTCGCAACCATTTATCGAAGATGCGCTAGCCGTCGCGTTGAATGAAAAACATCCAGAGGTCGAACGCCTGCGTTTAGCATTTCGCGAGCGCGCCGAAACTTTGATCAAAGCGTTTGAAGGCTCGCAAGCAATCACCGCTCGCATGCCCGAAGGCGGCATGTTCATCATGCTTGACGTGCGTCGCACAAAACTCACGGGCGAAGAATTCGCCTGGCAACTTCTTAAAGAACACAGCGTCACCGTGATGCCCGGTGAAAGTTTTGGCAATGGTGGCGCTGGCCACATTCGCATCGCACTAACGGTTGATTCAAATATCTTGCGCGATGCATGCAGTCGAATCAGAACGCTCGCCGACGAACTCTGCAAAGAAAATAGATAGCCAATGGCCGACGATCAGATGCGCGTTGGTGAGGCGATCATCGATTTGCTCGCCCGCGAATATGGCGTCGATGTCGTGTTCGGCATTCCGGGCGTGCACAACATCGAGCTCTATCGCGGTTTGCATCGCTCGGGCGTACGCGCAATTTCACCGCGTCATGAACAAGGCGCGGGTTTCATGGCCGACGGTTGGTCGATCGTCACCGGCCGACCGGGTGTATGCGTGTTGATCAGCGGCCCCGGCGTCACAAATGCACTGACACCAATCGCCCAGGCATATCACGACTCTCGACCAATGCTCGTGCTGGCGTCAACCACGCCAACTGATGCGCTCGGCAAAAGTTTCGGGCCACTACATGACTTGCCGGATCAAGCGAAAATCGCCGAGTCGGTTTGCGCGTTCAGCAAAACTGTCACAGACCCAGAGCAACTGCCGGCACTTATCGAACAAGCTTTCAATATTTTTACATCTTCACGTCCGCGACCAGTGCACATTGCAATTCCAATGGATGTTCTTTCCCAACCATGCCAGCCACTCGCGCGCAAGAGACTGGTCGTGACAAAACCGACTGCATCGCCGAGCGAAATCGTGCGGGCCGCCGAACTAAT
>DOHD01000076.1:3105-5380 GCA_003535455.1 Acidimicrobium sp. | reverse complement strand
CCTTTTTCGTCGGGCGCTGGTCGTCCGAAATGTCGGCGTGTACAAAACGACATGCCCGAATTATGGAGGGCGTCAAGAGCGAAATCGGCGACGTCTTTGTGGCCTGTCCGGGCCATTGTCTCACTAACTTCAGGAAACACATAGAACGCACTATTGGGTGTGTGCACTTTCATGCCAGAAACTTTGCCGATTCCGGCGATCGTTGCGTCACGACGAGACTTGAGCACTCGCACGAGTTCATTTGCCCCCGATTGATCGCCGTTGATTGCTTCTACGCCGGCCCATTGCACAAATTGCGCCGTGCAACTTTCTTCATTGGTATTCAATTTTGATATGCGGTCAACGATTTCTTGCGGCCCGATGGCTGCACCTAGACGCCAACCGGTCATCGCAAACTTCTTCGAGAATGTATAAAGAATGACGGTTCGATCTTGCATTCCGGACAACGAGACGATGCTTTTGCTCTCTCCGGCATAACGAATATCAAAGTATGCCTCGTCAGAGAGAACCCACAGATTGTGCTTGTTCGCTAAGTCTGCAAGTGCTTGACGTTCAGCATCAGTCATTTCTGCCGCCAACGGATTCTGTTGGTCGTTCAGAATTAAAGCTTTGGTCTTGCTAGAGATTTTAGATTTCAAATAGTCCAGATCAATTTGAAAGCCGTGGGGTGTGTCGAGGTACCGATAAGGCACGGCTACACCGTCATTAAATTCGATCTGACTTTCGTAAATCGGAAACCCAGGGTTCGGATACAAAACTTCGTCGCCGGGGTTCATCACCGAGCGTAGAAACTTGCCGATAACTGGTTTGCCACCAGGCTGCACAGCGATATTTTCTGGTGCGAACGACACACCGCGTTGCTTGCCGAGACTCTCGGCAAGTGCGAGTCGCAAAGGTGCGATGCCCGCATTTGGACAATAACCAGTTTTGCCCTCGAGTACTGCCCTTTGCATCGCCTCGGCGATATTTGCAGGTGTCGCAAGATTCAAGTCACCCAAATGAAACGGAAATACTTCATTGCCTTTTGACAACCAATCTGCCGCCGTCGCTGCGACTGCAAACGCCGTCTCAGTGCCCAATCGATCTAAGCGAGTTGCTAATTTCATGATCTCTCCTGATTCAAAACTGATCTACGAAAATCAAATTCTAGACAATAGAAAAAGTTCGTCGGGCTGGCGGGATTTGAACCCACGACCTCTTGTCCCCCAGACAAGCACGCTAACCAAGCTGCGCCACAGCCCGAAACTCAACTTTTGACATCTGTCAAGGTATCTCAGATAAACAAGGACACCACTCGCCAAGACAAATAAACGATCAACATTGCGACCAACAATTTAAAATGCCATGGAACTTTTTCTTGGTCGCCATTCGAACTTGCCAGTTTTCTTAGGTCGAGAGTCTCGGGTGTAACAATCTCAACTATGGGCTTGCCGTTGATATTGCTTTGAGAGATTGTCGATCCACATTTTGGACAATCGCCGCTGGTAGTCAGCGCGTTTGGCACAAAGTATTTTGAGCACTCTTCACACCAAGGCATAGGCGATTACTCGGCCCGCTTTCGAACCCGAATTTTGATTGGAACCGAGCCAAATTCAAAGCCTTCACGAATCGAACGCTCCAAATAACGCAAATAAGTTTGTGGAAGTTCTTTGTTGACAAACAAAGTAAATGTCGGTGGATCTGACGCGCCTTGTAACGCGTAAAGCACCCGACCGCCACTTGGTGCGGGTTGCTGTTGTTGTGCACGAGCAATGACTCGGTTGACGTCACGAGTCGGCACACGACGGTGATATTGCTCGATTGAATCTTGCAGAACGGGCAATAACTTCTGCACACCCTTACCGGTCAAGGCACTCATTTTGAGAACTGGCGCATCACCGACGAAAAACAGTTTGCGCCCGATTTCAATATCAATTTCGTCTCTTTGATCGGCGTTGAGAATCTCCCACTTGTTTAATACGACAACAACCGGGCTACCCGCAGCGTCAATTCGCTCGGCAAGACGTTGATCTTGGCTGGTGATTCCCTCGGTTGCGTCGATGACCAAAAGCGCAATGTCTGACTCATCAACGGCACGCAGCGCCCGCACGAACGAATAATATTCGGTCGATTCGTCGACTCGACTTCTGCGACGCATACCTGCGGTGTCGACGAATGTGATCGGTCCATCGGGTGTCTGCACGATTGTGTCTATCGAATCTCTCGTCGTGCCTGGCATGTCATGCACGACTGATCGGTCTTGACCGACTAACCGATTGAAAAGCGTGCTCTTGCC
>DOHD01000076.1:2060-3061 GCA_003535455.1 Acidimicrobium sp. | reverse complement strand
GAACCAGAATTTCATCGAGAACATCGCCGGCTTTTCGCCCATGCAAGGCCGAAACTGGAAACGGATCGCCGAGACCAAGTGAGAGAAACTCCCATTTGTCGAATTCGCGTTTGTCGGTGTCTACCTTGTTCGACACCACGAGAACTTCTTTGCCGCTCGTGCGCAACCATTTTGCAATCGCTTGGTCGTCATCAAGAACGCCAACTGTTGAGTCAACAACAAACAGGACCAAGTCGGCTTCTTTCACGGCTGATTCAACCTGACGGCTAACTTTCGAATCAAGTTCTGAACCGCCGGGCATCCAACCCCCCGTGTCGACAACATTGAAATGTCGCCCTTGCCATTCGACTTGTCGCTCAAACCGATCTCGCGTTACGCCTGGCTGGTCTTGCACAATCGCCACCTGCGAACCCATAAAGCGATTAAAAAGTGTGCTTTTGCCAACATTTGGACGACCAACTATGACAACAGTTGCAAGGTTCGGTGTCACACGTTTCAGTTTACCTTTGCATCCTCAAGGTATTCTTCGAAGCGGTGAATAACGTCGAAAAAATTATTCTTGCTGCACCGCGAGGATTTTGTGCTGGTGTCGAAATGGCGATCAAGGCTCTTGCTTGGATGGTTCGCACATTTGAAGCGCCGGTCTACTGCTATCACGAGATCGTTCACAACAAAATCGTTGTCGATCGCTTCAAAAACCTTGGCGTCGTCTTCGTCGATTCACTTGATGAAATTCCTCTTGGGTCGCCAATAATGCTCTCGGCTCACGGGTCGGCACCACAAGTCGTGCAGCAAGCCATAACGAAAGGAAGTTATGTAGTCGATTCGGTATGTCCGCTGGTGACGAAAGTTCATCACGAGGTCAAGACGCGCGCGTCCAAGGGTTTTCATATTGTTTATATAGGTCACGATGGTCATGAAGAAGCGGTCGGAACAATGGCAGTGGCCCCAGACTCGATCACACGGGTCGAAACTCTCGCTGAAGTTGATGCCCTAAAAGA
>DOHD01000076.1:1543-2054 GCA_003535455.1 Acidimicrobium sp. | reverse complement strand
AAGACGTCGCCGACGCGGTGAAGGTCAAGTTTCCAAAGGTTTGGTCACCAGGTAAAAGCGATCTTTGCTTTGCGACGACGAATCGACAAGGCGCATTGATGAAAATTGCCGAGCAGTGCGATGCAATCGTCGTCATTGGATCTGACAACTCTTCGAATACCCGTGCGCTCGAAAAATTGGCACGAGAGGTTGGCTGTAAAAATGTCTATCGAATTAACAATGTCACAGAGTTACCAAACGAACTTTCTGGAGTCGTCGGCATAACTGCAGGCGCATCGGCACCAGAAGAACTGGTTCTGCAAATTATTGAAGCACTTGCCCCAAGACTCGGTGTCGACGAGGTGAGCATCGCCCAAGAGGACGAGTACTTTCCGCCGCCGCGACACATACGCCAGTTACAAAGTGCAATTGAGACCGTCGTGACCGTCATGCTCGGTGGAAGTTTGGCGCGCCAAAAAATTGTTGACGATCGCAAACTGGCTGCGAGCACCGTGCTCGCGCTATTGGCTGG
>DOHD01000076.1:0-1530 GCA_003535455.1 Acidimicrobium sp. | reverse complement strand
TTGTCGCTAGTTGCGCGGCGAAAGCCGCTGAGAGGCGCAACTAAAATTGTCGCTAGTTGCGCGGCACTTCGTGCCATGGCTTGTCGCGATCGACACGTACGTCGCCGGGTAGACCAAGCACACGCTCGCCGAGAATGTTTTTCATTACTTCGGTAGTGCCGCCTTCAATGCTGTTCGCCCTACTGCGCAGAAACGCCTTAGGGACAGAGTCAAAACTCATTGCAGTCTCTGGTCGAACCATTTCATAACTTCCGTAGAGCATGCCGTTAGCACCGAGAATATTTACGCAGAATTCGTATGTGTCTTTGTTTAACTCGGCGCTGGCAACTTTGCCGATCGAGCCTTCTGGTCCGGGCGTACCCATCCGACGATTTTGGCCAGCGCGAATATTTGTTAATCGAAGAACTTCGGCTTTGATCCAAAGTTTCATCAACTCGTCTTTGGTTGCCGATGACTTCTCATCGGGCGAAAGTGACTGCCAAATTTTCATCGCTTCGCGAATTGGTCCTGTTGCTTTGCGTGGAATTGACCCGCCGATCGCAACGCGTTCGTTCATCAGGGTCGTCAAGCTGACTCGCCAGCCGTCACCTGCGTTTCCGAGAGTCTCGCTAACCGGCACCCGAACATCAGTGAAATAAACTTCGTTGAATTCGGCCTCGCCTGTCATTTGACGCAACGGACGTACTTCGACACCCGCGGCATTCATGTCGACGATCACCGCGGTAAGACCTGCATGTTTAACAGCCTGAGGATCTGTTCGAACGACGAGAAGGCCGAGCTTTGAGAGATGCGCGAGAGTTGTCCAAACTTTTTGACCATTGATGATCCATTCATCGCCATCGCGCACACCTTTTGCCGATAAGCCGGCAAAATCCGAACCCGAGCCTGGCTCAGAAAACAACTGACACCAAATTTCTTCGCCAGTGAATAGAGGCCGAAGATATTTCTTCTTTTGTTCCTCTGTTCCCCACTGTGCGATCGTCGGTGCGCACATGCCATAACCAATCGGATTGCGCGCATAGCTAGAAGGCCCGTTGGCTGCGGCAATTGCTTCATTGACAATCTTTTGATGCTTGGGTGATGCACCTAGACCGCCATTACCGACTTCAAAATGAACCCACGCAAGTCCGGCGTCAAATTGGGCAGCCAAAAAATCAACCGACTTGATCTTTTCAGGCGGATAATTTGTGAGCAGCGAATCTACAAGCGCAGAAATTTGACTTTCAGAAACAATTGTTTCGGTTTCAATAACAGCCATGGAATCCAAGTTACAACGTGGTCGATCAAAACTTGTAGTTGGCAATTACCGAATCAAACCGACTAGTTTTCAAACATGTTTCCGGGAGCGATCGCACAAGACGCGCCAAACAGACCTGCCGTAATAATGGCAACATCGGGTCAAGTTATAAGTTTCAAAGAACTTGATGAGGGCGCCAATCGACTCAGCCAAGTTTTGCGAAACGCTGGTCTCAACGTTGGCGATCACATTGCGTTCTGCATCGAGAATCATCCACGATATTTTGAAATTTT
>DOHD01000125.1 GCA_003535455.1 Acidimicrobium sp. | reverse complement strand
CGTTCTTCGAGCGCCGAAAGTTTTTGGTCGCTCATTTCGCGATTGGCGTCCATCAACTTTTGCAGCATGTTGTCAAGATCAAGATTGCGGAGCGTGCGATAGAGATAGTAAGTGCCACCGACTGGTCGACCAGGCTCCATGCCGGCGAATCGCTGCACCGACTGCTTGGCAAGTGCTCGCATCATCGCTTGATCGCCGCTCATCAACGCTCGCATCAACATCGCGGCGATTTCTTCTGGGGTCAAAGAATCCATTCCCCCGCCAGACCCTTTGCCTTCACCTTGACCCTTGACTTGATCCATTTGGTCTTGCATTTCGCGCCAGAAATCATCTGGTTGACCATCTTGAGTTATCTCGTATTCGGGGCCACGCAATGAAAAGTAAACCTCAAAAATCGTCTCGAAAACCCGCCAGTGCGCATTGTTTTTGACGAGTGTCGCACCCAAGGCATATTTAAAGGCGTCACGATCTTCGATCGGTATGACCTTCACCGCTTCCATCGCGTCGAGGTTTTCGGTCAAACTCACGGGCAGACCAGCATTTCGCAACTCGACTATGAAACCCGACATCAGATCAAGTACGGGCATTTTAGAAATTCACTTCGTAACTGAAAGTTCTTTGGCCGCTTTGGCGATGTCGGTTTGATATTTCAGAAGAATGTGCAGAGTCTCTTTGGCTTCTTTCTCGTCGATCGTCTCGATGCCGAGCAACATAAGCGTGCGCGCCCAGTCGAGCGTCTCGCTCACAGAAGGCGCCTTCTTCAGATCAAGTTGGCGGATGCTGCGCACGATGCGGGCAATTTGATCCGCGAGATTTTCGCTGATGTCGGGCACTTTGGTCAGCACGATTTCTTTTTCGCGCTCGAGGTCTGGGTAGTCGACATGCAGGAATAGACATCGACGCTTGAGAGCCTCTGAAAGTTCGCGAGTGTTGTTCGAGGTCAAAAACACCAACGGAATCTGCTTGGCCGTAATCGTGCCAAGTTCAGGAATCGAGACTTGATATTCAGACAAGATCTCGAGCAACAACGCCTCTGTCTCGACTTCGACGCGGTCGACTTCGTCAATCAACAACACAACCGGCTCTTCGCTGGTGATCGCCTCGAGCAACGGTCGAGTCAACAAGAACTCTTCGCTGAAAATATCGTCGTGAACTTCGCTCCACGAATCGCTCTTCTTGTCTGCTTGAATGCGCAACAACTGCTTTTTATAGTTCCATTCGTAGAGAGCCTTCGACTCGTCAAGACCTTCGTAACACTGCAAGCGAATTAGTCGCGCGCCAGTCATTTCGGCAACGCTCTTTGCAAGTTGCGTCTTACCCGTGCCGGCTGGGCCTTCAATCAGCACCGGCTTACCCAATCGGTCGGCCAAATAGACGACACCAGCAATGCCGTCATCGGCGAGATAGTTTTCTTTTTTAAGCCCGCTGCGTACAGCCGAGACATCTTTAAAGCGTGGTTTCACCCGCATAACCCTAGCCGTCAAGCCTCAATCACAATACGATTGGAAGCCATGGCTATGCCTTCTGCCCGATCGGGTCTGTTGCGAGCCAACCTTACGGTTACCAGCGGCACAGCTTTAAGTCGAGTCACTGGTTTGATTCGAATAATTATTTTTGGCATCGTTATCGGTCAGACTGCGCTGGCTGACGCATACGACATCGCCAACAACGCACCGAATGTCGTTTATGAACTGCTTCTCGGCGGAATCTTGACGGCAACTCTTGTGCCGTTGTTCACGCGGTACCTGCACGACGGCGACGACGAATCAATCAACGCAATCACGAGTTTCGCGTTTGTTGCCCTCGCCGTCATCACGACAATTGCGATTGCGTTGGCGCCGCTTATCTTCAAAATTTTTTCGCTCAACCCCGCCGACACGATTGATGCCGACCTGTTTGGTCAAGCGGGCACAGTGCTCACGCGCCTGTTGTTGCTGCAAATATTTTTTTATGGCGTCACCTCAATCTGTACGTCGATTTTGCATGCACGCAAACAATTTTTTGCCGCCGCTTGGTCACCGGTGTTGGCGAATCTCGTCACGATCACCTCGCTTTTATTTGTAAGCCGCGTTAGCAGCGTCGATCCGCCGACACTCGAAGAAATCGTCGAAAATTCTTCGCTGCATTGGCTTCTCGGCATGGGATCAACCTCGGGCATCATCGTCATGGCACTCGCGCTGGTCTTTGCCCTTCGCCGCAGCGGAACATCGCTCAAATTCAAGTTCAATCGAACTCACGACGCAGTCAGGCAACTGCTAAAGCTTTCGGGGTGGGCCGTCGCATACATTGCCGCCAACCAGGTGACTCTCGTGGTCATCAAGAATCTCGCCACACCAGGTAGTGGCAACGTCGATGCTTATTCAAAGGCTTATACATTCTTTTCACTGCCACACGGTTTGCTGGCTGTATCTATCGCCACTACTTTCGTACCTGAACTCGCGCGTGCGGTCGCCCAAAACAATCGTCACGAATTTGACCGAAGATTTTTTTCAGGTCTTCGACTCACGGCGATCGCGACGATTCCGGCGTCGATAATTTTGGTGCTGTTTGCCAAGCCGATAGTCGCACAGTTGTTGCAATATGGCAACTTTGACGCTTCAGCAACCACGAACACCGCACGCGCACTTACGGGTCTCGCAGTTGGTCTTTCTGGATTTTCAATTTATCTTTTCGTGTTGCGCGGTTTTTATAGCCACGGCGACACGCGAACCCCGTTCTTCATCAATTTGTTCGAAAACGCACTGAATGTCGTGTTCGCGATCGCGCTAGTCAAAAAATACGACGTGCTGGGCTTAGGTCTCGCCTTTTCGTTTGCTTATTTGATCTCTAGCGTCATTGCATTTATTGCGTTGCGCCGCAAAATTATGAATCTGCCACCAATTATTAGCTAGCCAATACGACCAAGTCGTCGCGATGAATCACCTCGGCTGAAACGCCGTCGCTCAAATCCGCGCTTTTTTGACCAGCACCGGCACTCGCCTGAACCGAACTGACGCTCGTCATGCCACGGGCAATCACTACACCAGCGCTATCTAGAACTTCAATCGTGTCGCCGGCTTCAAAATCACCCGCGACAAATTTGACACCAGCATGCAACAACGAAACGTTTCGATGCAGCACGGCATCGCGCGCGCCATCATCGACGGTCACCGAACCAGTTGCTTGCGCGGCGAATGCAATCCATAATTTGCGGGCGCTTAATTCGCGTTGGCGCGGCAAAAATTGAGTACCTGCACCAGGCGCTTGATTGACGGCATCTATAACCACATTCTTTCGTAGCGCTGCCGCGATCACCGTGCGCACACCTGACCAAGACGCGATTCTCGCCGCTGCAAGTTTCGAAACCA
>DOHD01000169.1:252-9779 GCA_003535455.1 Acidimicrobium sp. | reverse complement strand
GTCATCACCCGACTCGAGCATTCGCGCTAACCAAAACAAGCCCGCCTGTGGGTTTGACCCGCGGATACTTTTAATGAACGCAGAGACGACGTCGTAGTGGTCATCTCTGCCATAACGCAAGGCACTTACACCAAGCGCCGCATCAACTTGTTCGAGAGTTACATGTCGAGCATTTTCATGCGACAATGCGCATGCAACTTCGAGCGCCGTCAAAGCCTGTCGAGCGTCACCAGCACATCGTTGCGCCAAAGCATCAAGAGCGTCTTGGTCTGCGGTCACAGACTCGGCTACTACGCCTCGCTGCAGCAACTCTTTGACATCGCTCACGAGCAACGGCTCGAGACGAAACAAAGTTGACCTACTGCGAAGCGGAGCATTAATTTCAAAATAAGGATTCTCGGTAGTGGCGCCAATCAGTGTGATGACACCCGATTCGACGGAAGGCAACAACGCATCTTGCTGCGAAGTCGAAAAACGATGAATCTCATCGATGAACACGATTGTTCGCGTTCCAAACTGTCCGAGACGCTCGCCCGCATGTTCAATGACCTCGCGTACATCTTTGACGCCTGCACTGACGGCCGAGAGTCTTTCAAAGTGCCGATTGGTGGTCAACGCGACAACCTCTGCGAGTGTTGTCTTTCCAGTACCTGGTGGGCCCCAAAAAATAACCGACGATAGACGATCGCCCTCGATCAACAATCGCAACGGAGAGTTTTTTGCGACGAGATGTCGCTGTCCGACAATTTCATCAAGTGATCGCGGTCGCAGCCGAAAAGCTAACGGGGCCTGTGCCCTCAACCGTTCGCTAGCTGCAGCAGTGAACAAATCATTTTTCATTTTGCCGCGGGTGGCAGGAGCCTTATACCCAATTCGTTGAGTTGAGTTGAGTTGACTGTTGTTGGGGCGTTGGTCATCGGGTCAGAGCCTGATTGCGTTTTTGGAAACGCAATCACTTCACGAATATTGTCCTCGCCAGCCAAAATGGCCACCAAGCGATCGATCCCGAATGCAAAACCACCGTGAGGTGGCGCACCATATTTGAACGGTTGCAAAAAGAATCCAAACCGATTATCTGCATCTTCGTCGCTTATGCCGAGTTGCCTAAATACCCTGCGCTGCAAATCAGGTTCGTGGATTCGAATAGAACCTGAGCCCAACTCCCAACCGTTCAACACCAGGTCATACGCCAAAGCTCGCACGGACAACGGGTCGCTCTCGAGACGATCAACGTCTTCGTGATGCGGATGACAGAACGGGTGATGCCCAGGCTGTGGCATCTTCGTTGTTGGGTTAATGCCGACAAACATCGGGAAGTCAACTACCCACACATATCTATAGGGGCCCTCGTGCACCGGCGGTCGGCCGAGGTCATTGCGCAATTGACCCAATACCGAACAAGTAGTCGACCAAATATCGGCGACGATCAAGATCAAATCACCAGCTTGAGCATTTGTCAACTTAACCAGGTCGGCCTGCTCATCAACCGACAAAAACTTCGCCACTGGCGAATCAAGAACCAAACCTTCGCCGACTTTGATCCAAACCAGACCCTTGGCGCCGAGCTTCTTCGCTTTCTCTGTTAACGCATCGAGTTTGTTACGACCAAAAGCGGCCTGCTCGGGATAATCAGCACCGCGAACACAAATCGCCTTAATCGACTCAGCCGAGGCGAACGCTTTGAATTCAGTCTTGGCGAACACACTCGTCAGTTCGATCAATTTCATTTCGAATCTAAGGTCAGGTTTATCTATGCCGTAATTGTTCATCGCCTCGTGCCATGTCATGCGCTCGATTGGCGGCGGTTCTGAACCTGTCGCGGCTTTCGCTGCGGCGACTACCGCCGTAGAAATCATGGCCATAACATCGTCTTTGTCGACGAAACTCATCTCAGCATCGAGTTGCATGAACTCATATTGTCGATCGGCCCGCAAATCTTCATCGCGCAGACACTTGGCGATTTGGTAATAGCGGTCGATGCCTGCCACCATCAACAACTGCTTCCATAATTGCGGCGACTGCGGCAATGCATAAAACGAACCAGGTTCGTTGCGCGATGGAACCAAAAACTCGCGCGCACCTTCCGGAGTGCTCGGCATCAACAGCGGAGTTTCGATCTCGGTGAAACCTTGCGACTCCATTGATTTTCTGATTGCTGAATTGACCGCCGAACGCAAACGCAGATTTTTTTGCATGCGCTCGCGGCGAATGTCAAGATAGCGAAACTTTAGGCGTACATTTTCATCGACATCGTCGCCTCGTTGATCAATGGGAAACGGCGGAGGCTCAGCATTATTCAAGATTTCGATTGCACAATCTGAAAGCTCAACTTTGCCGGTTGGAATATTCTCGTTAATAGTGCCCGACGGACGAGCCTGCACGGTGCCGGTAACCCTGATTACCCACTCACTTCTGACGTCAACCGAATTGTCGACGACGCATTGAACTATGCCGCTGAAGTCGCGCAAATCAAGAAATGCGAGATGCTCACCGTGTTCTCGACGACGACCGATCCAACCGCACAAAGTGACCTTTTGACCGATGTTCTCGACGCGCAAATCACCGCACAGGTGAGTTCTTAACGCCGTGCTGTTTTTGTTGGTCGTCATTGATGATGCACTTTCATTTATTTTCAAGAGCTTTGCGAATCTCGCCAACACATTTTTCGCGAGCGATTGAATATTGCTCGCCTGAACCCATCGGCCGTAACATTATTGTCGAACTTTCAACTTCTTCTGAACCGATTATCAAGGCGATTTTTGCTCCGCTTCTATCGGCCGATTTCATTTGGGCTTTCATACTGCGAGAGTCGTATGCACGATCTGCACTGACGCCGTTATTTCGCAACAAATGACAGATTTCATGGGCTTGCAGACCACCAACCGTGTCAACTACAAATACATCAACCGATGTTTCTGGTGAATTAAAAACATTTTCGGCATCGCATGCAAGCAAAGTTCGATCAAGCCCCAGAGCAAAACCGATGCCTGGTGTTGCTGGGCCACCGAGCGCCTCAACTAAGCCGTCATAACGCCCACCGCCACCAATTGCGGTGTGAGCAGCTTCAAGCGCGGTCGAAGTAAATTCAAATGTCGTGCGACGATAATAATCAAGACCACGCACCAAACGATTGTTCAGCTCGTAAGCAATATTCAAAGCGTCAAGTGCTTGAAGCACGGCATCAAAGTGCTGCGCAGCCGTTGTGCTTATCGAGTCTCGAATTGCCGGGGCGCCGGCGATAACTATTTGATCTGGCTCACGCTTTGAGTCCAACACTCGCAACGGATTGCGAGCCAAGGTAGAGCGACTTTCGGCGGTCAAATCTTTTTCATTCGCCATGAAATATGCGAGAAGTTGTTGCGAGTACCGCTCGCGATCGCCCGCATCGCCCAAAGTGTTGACCGACAAATGAACCTTTCGTAGTCCTAAATCTGAATAGAACTTCGATGCCAAGGCGATCACTTCGGCATCAAGCAGCGGGTCATCGGCGCCGAGTGCCTCAACGCCGACCTGGTCAAATTGTCGATATCTACCCTGCTGAGGTTTTTCGTATCGAAAATTTGGCCCGGCATACCAAACCTTCCACGGCGTTGTCGGTCGATGCTCAACAAACGCCCGACAAACGCTCGCTGTTTGCTCTGGCCGCAACGCCACATGTCGCCCGCCCTTGTCATGAAAGTCGTACATTTCTTTGGTGACAACTTCTGTGGCTTCGCCGAGGCGCAAAAAGACATCTAGATCTTCGAACATCGGTGGAATTATGTATGTATAGCCAGCGGCCTCGACCGTATTGGCAAAAACATCCTGAAATGCACGCCAACGAGCAGAGTGCGGCGCCAGAATGTCACGTGTTCCGGGCGATGTCTTGAATTCAGGCACGCGTGAAGGCTAGACGCTTTGGCGACATAAGCGAATCATTATCGGGACGCCGATGGATGAGCGACTTCGTCTGCGTCAAGCGATGCTGATGCAGCCCCAGGCAAGACGCGAGTCGCATCGTAAACACCGTCAATTCTTTTGATCACCCGTAGCACTGACTGCAGGTGACCAGGATCGGCAAATTCGAACTCGAACCGCATTCTTGCAACGCGATCAGATCCGGTGTTCGTAGTGCACGCGACGATATTGACATGTTCGTCAGAGAGTGCATTTGCTACGTCACGCAATAATCGAGACCTGTCAAGGGCTTTGACCTCGACTGCGGCGATGAACATCGTGTTCGAACCATCTGACGACCACTCGACATCAACTACCCGAGCTGAATCTTCGGCGAGTGCCGCAGCATTGGCACAATCAGCTCGATGCACGGTTACGCCACGACCTTTGGTGACAAAACCCATCACCTCATCGGGAGGAACCGGTGTACAGCAACGCGAAAGCCGCACAAGCACATCGGGCATGCCTTCGATGTGCACGCCATTCTTCTGAATTGAAGACATCGTGTTGCCGGCAACAGACGACATCGAAAGTTGCTCAGATTGTTGACCGTCACGCATTCGCATTGACATTCGCTCGACAGTTGCGACGGCGTCGACACGCTGGTCGCCGATCGCAGCAAAGAATTCGTTGACATCCTCAAAACCGAGCAGTGCAACTTCGTCTTGCAGAACCTGTGATGAAAGAATTTTCTGTGCGGGCAAGCCAGCCTGCCGTAAACGCTCGACGAGTTCATCTCGACCATTTTCGACGAGATCTTCGTGACGCTCACGAGTCAGCCACTGTTTGATCTTGCTTCGGGCCTTTGGTGAGACGACGAATTCGAGCCATTCTTGGGTCGGCTCGCTGGTCTCGCCTTTCGAAACGAGAATTTCGCAAGTGTCGCCTGAGGCAAGTTTGTAGTCAAGAGGCACCAAACGGCCATTGACACGAGCACCCATGCAACTATGACCAACTTCGGTGTGTACTGCATAGGCGAAATCAACGGGTGTCGACAAAACCGGGAGCGTGATCACGCGACCCTTGGGCGTGAAAACAAAAAGTTCATCTTGTTCAAGATCGGTCTTCAAGATTTCTAAGAATTGACTCGGGTCCGACACCTCACCCTGCCAATCAATGATTCGATTCAGCCAGTCAATGTCGGCTTCGCCCGCGGTGTCTTTATACGCCCAGTGCGACGCCACACCCCACTCGGCACGTTGATGCATTTCTTGGGTGCGAATCTGCACTTCAATAGGTTTGCCACCTGGCCCGACAACGGTGGTGTGCAGTGATTGATACAAATTAAATTTTGGCATCGCGATGTAATCTTTAAAACGACCCACAATCGGCTTCCAATGTCCGTGAATGGCGCCAAGCACCGTATAACAGTCTTTTTCTGACTGCACGACAATTCGAATTGCAAGCAGGTCGTAGATGTCATCAAACTCGCGGCCCTTTTGAACCATCTTCTCATAGATGCTCCATAAATGTTTGCCGCGGGCAGTGAGTTCGGCCTTGATCTTTACTTCATCTAGCCACTGTTGAACTTGGCCGATGGTCTTGGCAAGATAAACATTTCGCTCAGGTGCTCGAGTCGCAACGAGGTGGTCGAGCTCTGCGTATCGTTTTGGATACAGCGCAGCAAACGCAAGGTCTTCAAGTTGCTGTTTGATCTCTTGCATCCCGAGTCGGTGCGCCAAGGGTGCGTAAATATCTAGGGTCTCTTGGGCCACGCGTTGCTGCTTGTCGTGCGACACCGCGGCGATCGTGCGCATATTGTGTAGTCGGTCGGCAAGTTTGATCATTAGGACGCGCAAGTCGCGGGCCATTGCAACCAACATTTTGCGCATGGTCGCCGCTTGCTGCGCCTCTTTCGAATCGAATTGAAGGCGTTCGAGTTTTGTCACACCGTCGACAATCGCCGAGACTTCGGCACCGAAATTGCTCTCGACATCGGCGAGCGTAAGGTCGGTGTCTTCGACTGCGTCATGCAACAGTGCCGCGACGATCGAAACTTCGTCAAGTCCGATGTCGGCGACAATACGCGCGACTGCAATCGGATGGTTGATATACAACTCGCCGCTTGACCGATTTTGATTCGCATGCGCAGATCGTGCCGTTTCGTATGCGGCATTGATTAACGACACCGAACCTTTTGGATGCCTCGATTTGTACGCGGTCAACAACGGTGATAGCTCTTCGGCAATCGTTGTATTTTGGCGCCGCCACGGCAGCACCCTCGATGAGGTCGCCATGACTAAAGCGTAGTGCTAACGGCGTTTTTTTCGAGGTCGTGGTGGATGCGTCAACACCGAAGTGACCCTCTTTTGGGAATTGTTTGTTGCGACCTCACCGCCAATTGTCACAGCACCATCTGTGTCAGACGCAACAAATGAAGGAATCGAATTTGCGCCCAGGCCCATCAGCTCAGACATCGCTTGCCCTTTTGCAACTTGACCTCTAAACGGTTTGTATTTTTGTTCGTCTCGTTTGAGCAAATCTAAAAGTGGCACGGCAACAAAAATCGAAGAATAGGTACCAGCCAGCATGCCCACCAACAATGCCACCGCAAATTCTTCGAGGCTTTTTGCGCCGAGCGTGAATGAACCAATGACTAATAGTGAAACGACCGGTAGTGCCGACGAAAGCGTGGTATTGAGCGACCTAGCTAACACTTCGTTGGTTGAAACGTTGGCGATATTGGCAAATGATTGACGCGATGCCGCAAATTTTTTCGCGTTCTCTTGCACGCGATCGAAAACGACCACAGTGTCATACAAAGAATAACCCAAGATCGTCAAAAACGCCACGACGGTTGCAGGCGTTACCTCAAAACCAAATAGTGAATAAAGACCGACACTGATCAAAACGTCGTGTGCCATTGCGACGATCGCGGTTATCGCCATCTTCCATTCGAGACGCCACGAAATGTACAGAGAGACGACTATGAAGAAGACAAATAAGGCTCTAATCGCTTTCTCGGTGATGCTGCGACCCCACGACGAACTCACCGATGCAACGCTCACCTCTTGAGTCTCAACTTTTGCCAAATCAGCAAAAGCTTTTTGAACTGAAAGCCGAACTTCTTCGGGCTGGTCTCCAACTTGCACTCGCATGATTTGCAATGCACTGCCCGTCAAAAATTGAATCTTGGCGTTCGAAGACTCGATGTTGTTTGCCTCGAGCACATTGCGGGCATCTTGATCAGTGAGAGAACCTGCCGGAACCTCCCATGCGACGCCACCACGAAAATCAATGCCGAGCTCTAAACCTTGAATCAAAAGCGAACCGGCGCCCGCAACCAGAATCACGAGCGAAATAACGAAACCGATTATTCGCCTACCGATGAAATCGAATGTTGTCTCGCCACGATACAGACGACCAAAACCTGCAAACAATTTGCCCATCACATTACCTCTGGCTTAACGGTTTGAATGCCCAAGACCTTGCGACCCTGCACGCGCTTCGAGCGTGCGAAAAGCAAAACTGCGCTACGCGTAAAGAAATAGGTGATGAGAATATCGGTCAGTGCAGATATCCCGAGGAAGAAGGCAAAACCTCGCACCGAGCCGACGGTTAAATACCACAGGACGATTGCTGCTATGAACGACACCGTGTCGGCGGCAACAATCGTGCGCCATGCAGACTCGAAACTTCGCAAAGCCGAATTTTTAAGTGTTTTACCGAATCGAATCTCGTCTTTGATTCGCTCAAAAAATACGATATAAGAATCGACGGCGATGCCGATCGACACGATGATTCCGGCGATGCCAGAAAGTGAGAGTGCCAAACCGTTCGTACGTGACAACAACGAAATTACGCTCCATAAAAATGCGATCGAAACGCTCATGCCGACCAAAACAAAGATTGCCATCAATCGGTAATACGCAAACAGCAGCAGTGAAACAAGCAGAATGCCAACTAGACCTGATATCAACGCGGCTCGCAACGAGTCGGAACCCAGTGTCGCCGAAACAGTTTGTGCTTGCGAGACACCAAAACGGACTGGCACCGCGCCGAACTCAAGAATCTTGGCCAGATCTCGCGCCTCTTGAGGCGTGAACGAGCCAGAAATCTGAACTGTGCCGCCAGTGAACTCGGGTTCGTTGACCGTCGGCGCCGAAATTACGGTGCCATCGAGCACCATCGCCAGTTGCCCGGTTGGGCATTGTGCAGTCTTGTTGAAACATGCGGCGGCAAGTTTGTTCCAAAGTTGATCTCCGTCAGGTCCGCTGCGCAAACCCACGACAACCGCCCACTGTCCTGTTTGAACATCGGCTCGAGCATCATTCTTGAAGACCTTTCCCGAAGCGCCAGCCGGCCCAACTACATATGCAATTCCTTGCTTGTCGAGCAGCAATGCAGTTTGCGTCGGATCGTTAGGGTCATCACCAAGGCCGAGCGTTGGCGCCGCGACTTGTGTTGCATCAGTAGAAACCGCGATCGAGGTATCAGAGGTTGCGACTTGAGTTGAACTAGTTGCAGGGTCAACAGTCGTTGGCGAATTAGGGACGGTCGTCGCCGAAGAGATGGTTCGTCCCTTCGAAAAAAATCTCACCGACCCGGGGCCACCCGAAACGATACCTGCGCCGTCTTCAACCGAATCTGAAGTGGGTTCAGGCACGGTGGTAACGCTCGTCGGAATAGTTGTTACACCTGCCGGCACAGTTGTATCTGGATTTTCGTTCAACCTACCCGACTGTAAAACTGGACGCAGCAAAAGTTCACCGGTGCGACCGATAATGTCGAGGGCCTGTTGTTGGTCTTTTACTCCAGGCAAGTTGACGATGACCGTGCTGCCCTGCAGAATAATTTCTGGCTCGGCAACGCCGATCGAGTCGACTCTTGCACGAATAATTTCTACGGCTACGTCAAGGCCCGCTGGGTCGAATTCACCGTCAGGTTGCAAAGTGACAGAAGCACCGCCCTGCAAATCAAGACCAAGAGCCGGAGTGTTGCCTGCAACGAGGTTGGCAATTAAAGACCCTATGACCAAGACGATCAACACCGATAATGAAATAATGTGCCGACGCTTATTCATCCAAAATCACACAGTCTCTATTTCGTCGAAAATTGGAGTATCACTCTGTCGGCTTTGCGCTGACCGAAACTTTGCGAGCGACCGAACCCTTGCCTACTCGAATTTCGACTTTCTCGGCAATTTCAAGCCATAACCACTCATCTTCGACCGCCGAAACCCAGCCATAAATGCCCGAGTTCAAAACCACCTCATCGCCCTCGACGATGCTCTTTTGAAGGTTCACGGTTTCTTTCTGGCGCTTGCGTTGCGGGCGAAGCAACAAGAAATACATCGCCGCGAAAATAAGAACCAGCGGCAGAAGTCCGAGAATTGGATTTGATGCCTGTTGGTCGGTTGCCGCCCCGACAAGGGATGAAAAAACAATTGAATTTAGCGAAACGATACCCATAGACATAGCACTCAAGTCTAGGGGTTAAGGCTTATCGTTCGCAGAATCTGCCCAAATTGTCAACAATGACTTTCGCAGACTCGCGAACTCGCCTTTTGTTATTGCGGCACGCATTTGTTGCATCAGATTCAAAGTAAAGGCAATGTTATGTATCGAAACAAGTCGTGCAGCGGTTGGTTC
>DOHD01000169.1:0-177 GCA_003535455.1 Acidimicrobium sp. | reverse complement strand
ATTTAGTTTGCCATTAGATGTAAGCGCAGTGCCGTGGCGACCAATTCTCGTCTGCATCACGCAATCGAATTGATCGACGCCGAGATTCACGGCCTCAATCAATGAAGCCGGGTCACCGACACCCATTAGATATCTGGGACGATCGTGTGGAAGGTGCTCGATCGCCGCGGCGAGCGC
>DOHD01000054.1:17907-20618 GCA_003535455.1 Acidimicrobium sp. | reverse complement strand
CCCACTGCGAGCGTCGATCGAACGCTCAGATCGTTGTCGGTGCATGTTAAAACCAAAGCATCACCTTTTACTTGCATATGAACACCTGAAAGTGCCGGCATTGCATTGTTTCGATTCGACGCAACTCGCGCAGCGGCACCAAGCGCTTCGGTCAACAATTCGCGTTCGACTCTGAACTTCACGGCGTTACCTCGCTAATCGATTATTAGAAATATGTGCACGATTGGTTATTGCATGTGCAAATCTGTATATAAATCTAATAACAGTAATAAGGCCTGTGGATTGTGGATTAACCCGGTTTGAGCCAGATAAACAAAGGGTTTTGATTGGGGTCAAAAATCGATCAACAAGCACATCTTGCATGTGCGTAGTTTGTTGATAAGTGGATAAACCTGTGTTGTGAACAACACAACCCACAGATTTCCACATGTTTATACACAGGCGCGTCATGAGGTTTTGAACTTCTTAATTAACGCGGTTACTTGCTCGTAAACCTGTTTGCGTTCTTTGATTACTCGTTGGGTCTTTTCAACAGCGTGAATTACAGTCGTGTGATCTCGACCACCAAAAAGGCGTGCAATCGCCGGGTAGCTCAAGTCGGTTAATTCACGAACTACATACATGGCAGTTTGACGCGCCGTGACCAATGGGCGCTGTCGGCTCTTGCCCTTAATTTCTTCGACACTAAAACCGACGAATTCGGCGATTTCAGCCAACAACTGTTCGTCGGTACGGGGTTTAACCGCATTTTTGGTCATCAAATCGGTGAGCAAGGTTTTGGCCAATTCGACATCGACAACAATTTTGTTAAGGCTGGCGTAGGCCACGGTTCGAATCAACGCACCCTCAAGTTCGCGAATATTCGAAGTGACATTGCTGGCGATGAACTCAAGAACGTCGCTTGAAATCGTGGTGCCATCTCGCTCGGTTTTGTTGCGCAAAATTGCCAGACGAGTCTCCATGTCGGGTGGCTGAATATCTGTGATCAATCCCCACCTAAAACGGCCACGAAGTCTGTCTTCGAGAGTCGGTATCGCATCCGGAACCCTGTCAGAAGAAATAACGATTTGTTTGTTCGCACCATGCAACGAATTAAAAGTATGGAAGAACTCTTCTTGTAGTCCCTCTTTGCCCTCCATGAACTGAATGTCGTCGATCAACAGAACATCTACTTCGCGATAGCGACGCTTGAATGCCGCAATCGTGTTGTTGCGAATGCCGTCGACATATTCATTCAAAAAAGTTTCGGTCGAAACATAACGCACCTCGAGATCTGGGTAATGCTCGTGCACGTAATAACCAATCGCGTGCAACAAATGCGTTTTGCCAAGACCCGCAGATCCATATATAAACAAAGGGTTATATGAACGACCAGGCGTCTCGGCAACACGCAGAGCCGCCGCCAACGAAAACTGATTCGATGCACCCTTAACGAAAGCATCGAATGTGTAACGCGGATTCAAACCAACCGCTGCACCTTTGCCGTTGCGTACTCGCGCGTTTTGTGTTTCGGATTGTTGAGACTTAGAAATTTTTTGTCGCTCAACAACCAACGGTTCTGCGAGCGACTGTTGTGACTCTGGGGCAAGGCGTTCGAGCACATCGAATGCGGTTGCCGTTTGTACGTCGACGCGAAGTTCGCGACCCGATGCACCGATTTCATCGAGTGCTCCGCGCACGAGCGACATGTATCGCGTCAAAATTCGATCGCGCACAAAAGTATTTGGTACACGCAATCGCAAACTCATTTTGTCATCGGCGACAGCGACGGCGTCATTAAAAGTTGAGAACCAAACCGCTTCAGACACTTGTCCACGCAGCACCTGCGATGTGGCCTTCCACAATTGTTCGTGCTCTGGTGTGGTTTCTACGATTTCATTACTCACTTCGAATGTCCTCTTTTGCAATTCTTGACTTATCACCAAAATTTCTATGGGGAGAGCGAAAGTAGCAGGTTTTCCACAGGGAGAGAAATGCTGAGGAATCCTCGTTTCTATGTTGCCCTCGACCATATTGCACCCCTAGCCTGACTGGTACGAAATTTTTCTTTGACGTCAGGAGCCGTGCGTGAAACGCACATTTCAACCAAACAATCGCCGTAGGTCCCGCAAGCACGGGTTCCGCAATCGTATGAGCACTCGAGCCGGCCGGGCCGTGCTTAAATCCCGTCGGGCTAAGGGCCGTTACCGGCTCTCTGCTTGATCAGTCGCATCCAGACGCGACAGATCTTTCAGCGACTCCAAACAGAGGGAACATATGTTCGCTCAGGAACCCTGTGGTGCAGCATGATTATCGACCAAACCCTTACCCAGCCTGCAGTTGCCTATGCTTTGGGTCGACAAGTTGGCGGTGCGGTGCAGCGTAATTTGCTGCGTCGTCGTTTGCGTGAATTGCTAAAAGCCAAGGCCCATAAGGTTTTGCCAGGGTTTTATCTAATTGGTGCCGCCTCTGGTGCGACCAAACTGTCGTTTAATGATCTTGGTACACAGGTTGACTCATTGCTTGAACGATGTGCTCAAAAGACCACAAAACAGGCCAAAAAATAGAGGTTTAATGTGAAATCGCTGTTGTTGCTGCTGATCGACTGGTATCAGAAGGTTTTTTCATATCGCCTGTCACCGTGTCGGTTTTATCCAAGTTGCTCGGTTTACGCCCAAGAGGCTATTGAAACATACGGTGCCTGGCGAGGCGGGCTATTGACCGTTCGCCGG
>DOHD01000054.1:8629-17841 GCA_003535455.1 Acidimicrobium sp. | reverse complement strand
TACGGTCTCGTGCCAGATTATTCGTTCGCTTTGGCGATGGTCGCCGTTGTTGTGATGTTGTTGATTACTCCTCTGACGCTCAAGAGCACAAAAGGCATGCTCGAGATGCAACGGTTGCAACCCGAAATGAAAAAAATGCAACAACAGTTCAAAGGTGATCGTCAAAAACTAAACGAAGCGATGATGAAGCTCTACCAAGAACACAAAGTCAATCCGCTTGCTTCATGTTTGCCACTACTCGCTCAGATGCCCGTGTTCATCATTATGTTTCGCGCGATTCACGGTCTCACCCACAGAGATTCGATTAATGCACCGTTTACCCCAAAATATTTTGATCACTCATCAGAAATTTATCGCTCGTTGTATGGCAAAACCGAGATGCTTTCACTTGGTATTGACTTGGCGAAAAAGCCGATTACTGCGATGCAAGATGACTTTGTCTCGGGCCTTGTTTATGCATTGCTCGTTTTGATGCTCGCCGGTTTATATCTCGTGCAACAAAGGATGATTGCATCGCGCACGGTTAGCCCAACAATGTCAGCAGGCCAAGCCAAATTGATGCAATATATGCCAGTCGCGTTTGCTGTATTTCAAATCTGGTTGCCGACGGCGATGATCGTGTATTACATGATGCAAGCAGTTATTCGCATTGTTCAACAGCAATACATCACGCAACGTTTTTATAAAAAGGACGACAGTCTTGGCCGACAAGCCCAAGCAGCGAGTGCTGTTGCACGCGAAATGAAAGATCTGCCAAAACCCGATAAAAAAGACAAAAAAGAAAAAGGTGATTCGACGAATACCGACGCAAAGTTCATTAGCAAGCGCGTAACCCCACCAAAAAATAATTCGTTGCCGCCCTCATCGCGTCGCCCGAAACCACCAGGAAAAAATCGCAGTGCTGAAATAAAAAAGAAAAATAAACCTGCCTAAAAAAATTTTAAAGATTTAGTAAACAATCGAAAGGAAATTGAATCATGGAATGGGTAGAAATAACTGCAACAACAATTGAAGACGCCAAAGCAATCGCACTTGATCGTTTAGGTGTAGACGATGCTGACGCCGAATTTGAAGTAGTTGAAGAACCAAAAGCCGGTTTGTTCGGTCGAACTCGTGGCGAGGCCAGAGTTCGCGCACGAATCAAACCAAACTCAGTGCGCGCCAAAGCAGACCGTCGTGACCGTCGAGGCAAACCAGCTAGTGACCGAACTTCAAGTTCTCGTCAAGACTCGGGCGATCGCACCGAGCGATCAGAGCGCGCGCCACGCAATGACCGTGGCAGTCGAGGACCAAGTCGTTCTCGAAACGACCGCAATGGTCGTGCTGATCGTGCCCCGCGTACAGATCGTGCAGACCGCTCACCTCGAGCAGACCGAAGCGAGCGCGCACCACGCGAAGACTTGCCACCAGTAGACCCAACCACTGTAAGTGCTGTCGCAACTACATTTCTTGAAGGTTTGGTCAAGTCGGCAGGCCTAAATGGTTCAGTTTCTGCCAAAGTTGAAGGCGAGCACATCGACATCGATGTAATGGGCGAAGACCTGGGCTTTCTAGTTGGCACCAAGGGCGCTACTCTGCTTGCGTTGCAAGACCTAACCCGAGTTGTCAGTCAACGCCGATTGGGTGATCACGAAACTCGGCTTCGAGTTGATGTGGCTGGTTATCGCGAAAAACGTCGCGAGGCGCTGAGTCGGTTCGCCCTCAAGGTGGCCGACGATGTTAAAACTTCAGGCCAGGCACGGGCTCTTGAGCCAATGAATTCGTCAGACCGCAAGATTGTGCATGATGCACTAACCGAGGTAGACGGCATTTCTACCCGTTCAGAAGGCAGTGATCCGTTTCGCCGCGTTGTCGTTGCTTTGGCTTCGATCAGCGAAGACTCTGATCTCGACAACGACCCGAGTTCATCAGACGCCGAATGATGTTTTGACTAGTTTTTAGTCATGTCTGAAGAACCCGACATGACTAAAAATAGTCTTACATACAACCCAGCCAAATTCGCGGCCCTTGAGCCTGTATTGCGGGCGGCACAAAGAATCGGGGCCCTGTCAGATGCCCCTGTTGATCAAATAATCACCCACGCATTGTGGTTTGCCAGAGCGATACCAGACACAGCAAGGCGAGTTGTTGATCTGGGTTCAGGGGCTGGAGTGCCGGGTTTGATAGTTGCCGTCGAGCGACCCGAACTCGAACTTGTTTTGGTTGATCGCCGTTCTGGTCGAACCGACTCTTTAACCCGATGGGTGTTGGCCTTGGGCCTTGCTGAACAGGTAGAAGTAAAATGCTCAGAGATCGGCGACCTGACCCGTGACGCAAAGTTCTATATGCAGTTTGATGCAGCAATTAGTCGCGGTCTTGGACCACCGCTTCAAACCCTTCGGCTATCTCGCGACTTAGTTAAAACCAGTGGAGTCGTAATAATTAGCGAGCCACCCCCAGCAACNNTTGTTTCACGTGAAACACTCAGACTGACCCACACCCCTTAAAAGTGATGTTTCACGTGAAACAACGTCGGCCTGTATATCCATAAAGTGGCGACACCCACTAACTAGTCTGAATACATGGATGCTTTGCCGACTCTGCCTCGAGTCATCGCCTTTGCCAACCAAAAGGGTGGGGTAGGCAAGACCACGACAGCGATCACCGTTGCGGCGAGTTTGGCCGAACTCGACTATCGAGTTTTGGTCGTTGATCTTGACCCACAGGGCAATGCTTCAACCGGCCTGGGCATTAACGCTCGCGATCTTGATGCCACGATCTACGACGTTTTATTGCGGGGCGAGAAGCTTGAAAATTGCATCGAACCCACGGCGATCAAAAATCTGTTCATCGCTCCAGCCAACTTAGATTTGGCGGGTGCTGATATCGAGCTCGTTCCTGAAATGGGTCGTGAACAGCGACTCAAAAAAGCCATCGACACGGTTATCGACCAATACGATTATGTGATCCTTGACTGCCCGCCAAGTTTGGGTCTTTTGACGGTCAACGGTTTGACTGCAGCCACCGAAGTATTTGTACCAATTCAATGCGAATACTTCGCCCTTGAAGGTTTAGGGCAGTTGTTGCGTAGCGTTGACCGGGTTAGCCAAGTTCTTAACCCGACTTTAGAAGTCAGGCATATTGCCTGCGTGATGTATACGCACACGACCCTTGCTGACGATGTGGTTCGTGAAGTTCGTGAGCACTTTGGTGACAAAGTTTGTCAAACCGTGGTACCACGCTCGGTGCGGGTGGCCGAAGCACCATCGCATGGCAAACCAATTACGTCGTTTGATCCCTCATCTACAGCAGCCAAGGCATATCGAGACATAGCAAAGGAGATCAGCGGTGGCCCGTCCAACAGGTCTAGGTAAAGGTTTAGATGCGTTAATTCCGGGTCGCGATCCGCGCAAGCCCGCACGTGATGACGATAACGGCGGTAGTGGTAGCGGCAACGCATTAGGTCTGCGCAACTTGGATGTTAAATCGATCTCACCAAACCCAAATCAACCTCGAGTGCACTTTGATGAAGGTGCTTTAGACGAACTTGCCGCATCAATTCGTGCCGTTGGCGTTTTACAGCCGATTCTTGTTCGACCCAAGCCAGGCAAATCTGGTGAATTCGAGTTAATTGCGGGCGAGCGCCGTTGGCGCGCATCTCAAATCGCAAAATTGACATTGGTTCCTGCGCTGGTTCGCGAAACCGACGATGTTGCTTCAGTTGAACATGCACTCGTAGAGAACCTGCATCGCCAAGACCTCACACCCCTAGAAGAGGCTGCAGCATTCAAACAATTGCTTGATGATTTCAAAATGACACACGAACAGGTTGCCGAAAAAGTGGGCAAGACCCGCTCAGCAATTACAAACTCGTTGCGATTGCTGTCTCTTCCACCTTCAATTTTGCAACTTCTTGCCGACGGTCGCCTCTCTGGTGGTCATGCCAGAGCTTTGCTCGCGATCACTGATCGACCGTCTCAAGAAAAACTCGCGCGTCAGTGTGCAGACGAAAATTGGACTGTGCGTGCGGTCGAAGAAGCCGTTCGACAAAATTTGGGTCGTGATATACGAACCACAAAATCGGATAAAAAAACGAACAGTACCAAAAATAGTACATCAACAAAATCTCGCACGGTCATGCTTCCGTCGCCAGGCATCGTCGAACTTGAAAAACTTCTGGGCGAACATCTAGCAACAAACGTTTCGGTAACTGCGAGCAACGGGCGTGGTCGAGTTGTAATTGAGTTCGCCGACTTAAATGATCTTGAACGCATTTATCGTGCCATGACCGAAGGTCCTGCAGTTTCAGATTAAAACGCAACCAAGTTTGCGATTCGTGTTACAGAGACTAAGACTCACCTTTAAGTTGACGCTAAACCCTTAGTTAAGGTTGCTCACAACCTGTGGATAACTCTGTGGAATAAAGAAGGAGTTATCCCATTATTTATTGGCTAATTTCACTGATGTTGTTTTAACCCAACTAGACAGTGCATTCGCCAAATCATCGGCAATCACTGCACTGTGCGGTGTAACTCGAGTAATAGGTCCAAATCCACAGACAACTGCCGGCATCGATGTTTCACGCAAAACCTGTAGGCGCATACCACTGACAGTTGGCTTAAACCACGGTGCTGACCGTTCGATTTTTTCGGCGGCGAGAGTTGCAAAAACATGGGCGGCCACCGAATGAAAACCTTCAGTGTGATAGTAGGCGATGTCACAAATCTGTTGATCGCGAGCGTCGATGCCGATGTAAAGGTTGGCGGCAAAATCGTTTGCTAATTGCGCGTGTCGACGCTGATCGACATCGTTGATCAAAGCAACATTTGTATGTTGCGATCGCAATCTGTCGGCAAGATCATTCGTCAACCGATCGAGTTCTGTAAATTGCCCGATGACGATGCGAAGTTTGGCAAGATCTTGCGGATATTTCGCCGACGTGTGTCTTTCGCGAACGATGCCAACACCTGGGCCGGCGCCTGAGTTGCGACTTGCGCGAATCAACGCCTGCAGAGTTTGTGGTCCGCAAATACCATCAGGAACTAAACCGTAGTTTTGTTGAAATTCGGTGATTATCTTCGCCGTGATTTTGCCGAGAAAACCGTCGACACGACCACAATCAAAACCAAGTCGTGACAACATCAGTTGCAATTTGGCGACATCGTCACCTCGCAGTAGGGGAGAAGTCAAATAAAGAAGCCGATCACCCAACTCGAACGATGATTCGACAAGGGTCAGCCAAGTCGTCTGGTCGCAGACCCCAGATATGTGTATCGAGCGAAGCTTTTGAAACGCGGCGACTGCGTTTCGTGTAGCTTCACAAAACTCGTTTATAGTCACTCGCGACAAATCGAGTAGACCAGCCTCACCAAGTCGGCGCTGCAGGTCTCCGACAGCGTCGTGGCTGTCGCCGACGGCTAACTCTTTTTCGGGATAAATTCTGCGATCTCCGCAAGCAATTGAGTTTTGCCTTTTGCACCAACCATTTTTTTCTTCATTTCGCCGTTATTGAACACCAACAACGTCGGAATACTCATGACACCAAACCGTTGTGCAATATCACCGTGGTCGTCGACATTAAGTTTGGCGATAGTTACTACGCCAGTTTGCTCTTTGGCGATTTCGGTGAGCACTGGCGCAATCGCTTTGCATGGCCCGCACCATTCGGCCCAAAAGTCGACGACGATTGGTGTCGTCGCAGACTTAACTGTCTCGTCAAAGTTTGCGCTAGTCAGAGTGATGATGCCATCGGACATTTAAAGCCTTTCGTCAAGTCGCCCAGAGGTGCGAACAAGTTCAGGTTACTAGTTGGGTCTTGTTTAGTGCTGTGACTCAAGCCATCGTTCGCAGTCGATGGCAGCCATGCAACCAGAACCTGCTGCGGTAATCGCCTGGCGATATGTGTGGTCTTGCACGTCACCGCAAGCAAACACCCCGGGGATGTTGGTGTACGAAGAACCCGATTTTGTTTTTAAGTAGCCGTTGTCAAGCATGTCGAGAACGCCCTTGAAAAGATCGGTATTCGGACGATGACCGATGGCCACGAACAACCCCGTCACATCAAGTTTCGATTTTTCACCGGTGACAGTGTCGGTCAACCCGACACCGGCGAGTTTTTCTGTGCCGAACAGTTCGGTGACCTGCGAATTCCATTTGATTTCGATTTTCGGATTATCTTTTGCGCGTTGTTGCATGATTTTCGAGGCACGCAACACATCTCGTCGTACCACGAGTGTGACTTTCGTGGCGAATTTTGTCAAAAATGAGGCTTCTTCGATTGCCGAATCACCGCCACCAACGACGACAATCTCCTGACCCTTGAAAAAGAATCCGTCGCAAGTGGCGCATGACGAAAGACCATGACCATAAAAACGTTGTTCATTTTCAAGGCCCAGCATCAACGACTGTGCACCAGTGCTGACGATCACCGATTTGGCTAGATGCATCTCATCGCGAACCCACACTTTGAACGGCCGTGCCGAGAAGTCGACTTTGGTGACTTTTTCGGTGATGAACTCGGCGTTGAATCGTGCGGCTTGCTCGCGAAACTTAAGCATCAATTCTGGACCCATGACACCGTCTGGAAACCCGGGAAAGTTCTCGACTTCGGTGGTCAACATTAATTGGCCACCAGGTTGATCAGATGTGCTCGAAGGTTCACCTTCGATTACCAAAGGCGCAAGATTTGCGCGAGCAGTATAAATAGCTGCGGTCAATCCTGCAGGTCCTGAACCAATGATGATTACGTCACGCACATTTTCTGAAGACATTTTCTACCTCGTTTTACTTTTGTTTGCTCGGATATCTCTTGCGCATCAACCATGCACCAATTGCCACAAAAATAAATGACAAAACAAAGTAAGACACCCACACCGCGTCTTGACGGGTCAACCACCTATCGAGCAGTTCATTGAGTGCGCGCGATATGCCGATAAGCGCGAGAACCACGATTGTGGTTGCGGCGACCATGGCGATAATCCCAAAAACGATGAGACGCACCAGATTGGCGATTGGTCGAGTGGTTTTGTCGCTGACAAAGTCAACGAAGCGATCGATCGCCGCAACTGTTTTTGTCGCCCACTTTGGGTCTGTAAACGGGTTAGAGATCACGTAGTCAGACTAACGCTTAAAATTTTTGTTGTTTATGCCGCGTTAAACGAGATGTCTTGAATTACTCCTTGGTATGGATTTTTTGCACTGCATTGCACGCTTGTACCAACTTCTCGCAATACAAGCAAAATAAATTGCGCTTCGCTTGGCACCACGAATTGAGCGACACCGCGACGCGTGTTGTAGTCTGCGCCAGCACGAGCGCCCCACTGCTCGAGTCGGCTCGGGGCCGACCCGTTGGCGGTGTAAATCTCGAGTGACCACGGACCGTTTTTCATGCCAACCTGTAAAACGCCGGTAGTTGCGCGCGAAAGTTCGATCAATACACCGACGTATTCTTTTGTACCGAAAAACTGATTTGCATAACAGTCGGTAGTCCATGCAGTTTTTGGATTGCCATCGCGCAACGCCCAAATTTGAGCCTCATTTTCTTGGGCGTCGTCACCGTTGGGGTCAAAGCTAACCATTCGCGAAATCGTGATAGGCGATTGGTCTACGGAGACGCTTTCAACTACTGGTGTCTCAATTTGTTGTGTCGAGTTAGATCGAAAACCGACGAATAATACGGCAGCACTCATCGCCAATGCGATCAACCCCAAAATTTTTGTACTTGGCGGCAGTGAGGCAAAGCGAGGCGTGCCTTTTTGCGCACGCGGATCACGAATGTTTTTTGCCGGCGTCGCGTTCACCGCCGTCTCAAGCACCGGTTGCCCAGGAATTTGTGCGACCGAAGATTCGTCGCTGGTCATCGCGCGCCTGAGTGGTTTAGGTGGTGTTGCTCCACTAGGTGGCGTCATCGAAGTCGTGTAATCGTTCTGTGCGCTCAGTGCCTGCATCAACGCGACACGGGTCTCTTCGCCGGTGGCATATCGATGGTCTGGGTTTCGCGCCAACAGTTTGTGAATAACGCGCACAAGTTGTGGTGCGAGCGACGGACGCAAATGCGCCAGGTCAGTTGGTTCGCGTTGTAGTCGAGCCAATGCGGTGTCGGCGTCGGTCTCGCCCAAGAACGGCACTCGACCAGCAAGACATTCATAGAGCACCAAGCCGAGCCCATAGAGATCTGCCCGACCGTCGAGAGGTTTGCCGCGCACTTGTTCGGGCGAAAGATATTTCGCCGTTCCCATCATGATGTTGTCGTGCGTCAGGTCTTCTCCAGAGGCAACTAGCGCCTTGGCGATTCCGAAATCGGCCAGCAAAAATTTGCCGTCAGGCGTCAACAAAATGTTGCCTGGTTTGACATCGCGATGCACGAGACCTGCACGATGAGAGACATCAAGTGCGGCAGCCATCGCGGCGCCCATATGAATCGTCAACAACGGCCCGAGACGTTTTCGTCGATCCAAAAGTTCGCGAAGAGATTTTCCTTGAACGTATTGCATCACCACCGCTTGCTGAGATTCATGTTCGACGGTGTCGTAAACGGCGACGATATTCGGATGACTTAAACCAGCACAGACGATCGCTTCGCGCCGAAATCTTTCGGCGACGACGGGGTCACTCACCAATTGGGGCTTCAATAGTTTGACAGCAACTTGGCGGTTCAAAAATGTGTCAAAACCAAGCCAAACTTCAGCCATACCGCCCCGCGCAATTTGTCGGTCGAGCCGATATCTGCCGCCCAAAAGGCGTTTCGGATCGTCAAATTGTTCGGCTTGTTCGGGGCTCATCTGTGAACTTTGACGCTAGTTCTGCGCGCCTAGCGAAGTGGGGAATGTCAGTCGGCGAAAATTTTTTGAACTTTCAAAGACCGGTTATTTGACTTGAAAAGTCACACCCATTGTGCCGACACCAGTGTGCGAACCAATTACCGAACCGACCTCGCCGACGATGATTTCTCCTGAATAAACAGTTTTTAGTTGGTCAACAAACGCATCAAGGTCGGGGCATTGAGCGTGAAGCACAGCCAGATTCGTGATCTCACCGGCCGATTTGACCTTTTCGATCAAAAAAGCCAGGGCTTTACTTCGGGTTCGCTCTTTGCCGCCTTCGACAATTTTGCCATCGCGCACTTCAACGATTGGCTTGATCGACAAGGCCGTGGCTACAAAGGCTTTTGCGCCGCTAATTCGTCCGCCTTTTTTGAGGTTTTCAAGGGTGTCAAGCGCGCCGAAAACTCGCGT
>DOHD01000054.1:0-8559 GCA_003535455.1 Acidimicrobium sp. | reverse complement strand
CCCGATTCTTTTGCGCCGGTTTCAGCTGATTGGATAGTCGCCGAGAGTTCGCGCGAAAGACCGACCATCAAGATGCCAGTTGCGCCTTCGGCCGCCAATTTTTTGAACGCCGCAGCAAATAGACCAGGTGAAGGTGCGGCGGTTTGTGGCAGAACAGGCGACTCGGCACAACGCTTCCAGAATTCTGTGGTTGTCAGGCTCGTGCGGTCGGTGAATTCTTGGTCGCCGATGCTGAAAGTCAACGGCACGATCGTGATGTTGTGTTTGCGGGCAAGTGCCTCTGGTAAATCGCAAGCAGAGTCGGTGACGATGCGAATGGTCATGGTTTTGAGCGTAGTACAGGATGGTTCTTGCTGATCTTCTTGCGATATTTTCGGCGAATATGTGCGACCCACCATGTCGCCAACAACAACAATCCGACCCCAGACACAACTTGACCCAAGCCCGCAAGAGCATTTACTCGCGCCGAAACTTCGATCTTTTTACCCAATTGACTTTGACCGTCGGCGGTAAAAATTCTCACCTCTACCGGAAACAATCCGTTTGAAAGTGCAACCACATCGACGACCAACTCGTTCGAACTTTTCGCCGGTATCTGAATCGACGCGATTTCGTTTTTGAAACGAAGTTTCGAACTTGCAACTCGCACTTGCACCGTCATCGAAAAATCTGACGAGTTTTGTAGGTCAAGACGCAACGTGCTCTCACGACTGCCCAATGTAAATGTCGTGCCATCTTGCAGAGTTACCGATTGTCGAATTGTTTTTAGTTGGTCGCGAGTCGCTGAAATAAATTTTTCGCGCTCAGCATCGGTCATTGAGTCGCTCGACATCACCAGCAAGCGTTCGTCCCAGTCGTTCCAGACCGGTGCATCGGTCGCGATTGTGCCACGTAATTTTTCTAAATCTTCGCGAAGCTCGGCGATTTTTGTGTTGCGTGCAGCATAATTAGTGGTGTTAACTTTTGGCAAAATTGGCTTGTAAGCATCGAGACGGGGGCTCGACATATTCGCCATAGTTCGAAGCGCAACTTGTTGTGGCACACGACTCAAAATGAGGATCATCTCATGGATCAGATCTTCGTTAATCACTGACCCGTCGCGTGATGCCAATACAACCCTACGTAACGCAGGGGTGCCACCTTCGCTTTCAATCTCGTTGCGCTGGGCCAAAATTTGTGCGGCAAGAAAAGTTGCCGCAGAAAATGCATTGTCTGCTGGTCGGCTGAGTTGTTCGACGTAACTTTTGTCAACGAGATGCAACGAAACATCAACGCCGTTGCTGGCCAAGCGATATGGTCGAGCAGCGTTATCAAATTCGCCGAGGGCCACACTTGATGCAGGCAACATCAAAACCGAGCGAACTCCCGATTTAACCAAGAGGTCGAGACCGTTTTGGTCGAGAGGCTTTCGAGATAACCATAAGTTCGAAATGGTTCTTGCCGTCGGCAAGACTTGTTGCCAAGTTGCCATGCCTCGTTTGATGAGTGCGTCGAATTGATCTGTTTGCATATTGGCGCTGGCCGCAGATGGCTCGACTTGCACGTATGGCGCCATAACAAGCGGTGCGTCGCCGAGGGCGGCGACAAGCTGCACGAGCAACGTTTGATCGTCGGGGTCGGTTGAGCGACTGAGCCCATCAATCAACTCAGGAGAGATCTGAACGGTCATTCGAGTCGAATCAAGTTTGAGCAGCTTGATTAGTTTTTCAAGTTTTGTCCGAGTTGTTTGGCTAATTAGGCGAGTGCCGTCTGGTTGCAAAGTTATCGGCGCATCAAGTGCGACGACGACGTTTATCGGCATTGGTCGTGTTTCGCGAGACGGGTTGAATCTGTTCACAAAACTCGTCAGGATCGCACGAGAAATGTCGTCAACTACGACCTCAACGCGAACCGGGTAAATACCCGGACCGTCGAATTCGATTCGGCGCGTGCCCGACTTGATATCCGTTGAAAGTGCGATTAACTCAAATTGGCCGTCACTGCGACGCGTTACTTCGCGTATTGTCAGATCGACCGAGTCAGTTGCGACAAATTCTTCTGTCGCATCGTTTATCGCCCGAACTTGTTTCTCGCCACTTGTGATTTTTTGACCTAGCGAAATTCGAAAGACTGCTTTTGGGTTTGTTGTTATTTCGTTGATAAGAGTCTCGGATTTGACACCAACAACAAATCGCAGGTTTCCAGACGTATATATATGAAAGTTCTGGGCCGTCAAGGTGAGCTGGCTTGACTCGACAAGAGCTCGTGAACGGCCGGTTGCCAATGGCGACAGGGAGAGACAGGTTGCAAGCGCAAACCCGAGCAAAGTTTTAAGCACAAGCGAGAATTTTTGGGCGTTAGATCGATAAACCACGACATAATCACGCTAATGCTCAAGCAGTTGCCAACTGGGCAAACACATCACTTGTAGCAACCGTGTGCGTAGCCTGTAGAGCGTGGTGCCCCAGCGCTTCGCGCCAGTTCTGAGCGAGATTGATCCAATTGCTTCGAGGTTTCGAAGTGCTGGGCTCAAACTATTTGTGGTCGGTGGCACCGTGCGCGATCTGATGTTGGATCGTCCCGTCACCGAACTCGACTTTGATCTGACAACCGATGCTCTGCCCGAGCAGATCAAAGAATTGTTGGTGGGTTGGTGCGACTCACTTTGGGTGCAAGGTGAACGATTCGGCACGATAGGCGCCAAAAAAGGCGAGCGTGTTTATGAGATAACGACTCACCGAGCAGAGGCATATTCGCCCGATTCACGCAAACCTGATGTGCAGTTTTCGAAAGACATTCATCAAGATTTGTCGCGACGTGATTTCACGATCAACGCAATGGCGCTTGAAGTTACTTCTGACTCGCCTGTTTTGGTCGACCCGTTCAACGGCATGGCCGACCTGATGGGCAAGTCGTTGCGCACGCCGTTGTCGCCAGAAATTAGCTTCAGCGACGACCCGTTGCGCATGATGCGCGCGGCACGATTTATATCGAGTCTCGGCATGATCGCGGTACCCGAGTTGATCGCCGCGGTAAAAGCGATGTCTGATCGCATCACGATCGTCAGTGCCGAACGAATTCGGGACGAATTTGATCGCTTGATCGTCACCGATCGACCGTCTTTTGGGTTGTGGTTTTTGGTCGATAATGGCTTATCGAAATATTTTTTACCCGAACTTGCGGCGATGCAACTCGAGCAAGACCCGATTCACCGACACAAAGACGTTCTAACCCACACGCTGGCCGTAATTGAAAATGTCAAGCGCGACGACCCGTGTGATTTTCGTATCACCCGATTGGCTGCTCTGTTTCATGATGTCGGCAAACCAAAAACTCGGGCGATTCGACCCGGCAAGGGCGTAACTTTTTATCACCACGAAGCAGTTGGTGCGCGCATGACCCGTGAACGCATGCGCAAGCTTCGCTATTCGGTGCAGGACATCGAAACCGTCGCCGAACTTGTTGCGCTCAGTGCTCGCTTTCACACTTATCAAATGGGATGGACCGATGCTGCGGTGCGTCGCTACGTGCGCGACGCAGGCGCTCACTTGGCCGAGCTGAATGTGTTGACCAAAAGTGACTGCACGACTCGCAACGAAAAAAAGGTCGCCGCACTCGCCCGTCGCATGGACGAACTCGAGCAACGCATCGCCGAACTTACCGCGCGCGAAGAACTTGCAGCGATGCGTCCCGAAATGGACGGCGCACAAGTAATGGAGTATTTGAATATAAAACCAAGTCGTCATGTCGGACAAGCCTTAGATTTTTTGATGGAGATACGCATCGAAGAAGGTCTGCTTGGCGACGAAAAAATTCGCCAGCGCTTGCAATCTTGGTGGGATTTGCAAAAAAAGTAAATTGATTTGTTAAGGTCGTTCAAATATGCCACGCAAGCAGGTGCAAAAAAAACAAAATAATGAGATCGACGATTTTGATCAACATCTCGGCGAGATTGACCATCGTTTGACTCGTCGCGCCGTGATTCAGAACTTTCGTCGCGGAATAATCTCGCAAGACAGCGTCTGTGATGCGCACCCCGAACTTATGCGCGTGGCGCGAAACTTTGGTCGCTCAACCCGCGTCAAGTGTCCAATTTGCGTGCAAGATCATCTCGTGACGGTCACGTATTTGTTCGGACCTCGTTTGCCGAGTCATGGCAAGTTCATCGCGACCCGAGCCGAAATCGAGCAGTTTGCCCGGCGACCAGAACGTTTCACGGGCTATCTGATTGAAGTGTGTCGCAGTTGTTCGTGGCATCATCTATTGAAAACGCGAGAGATTTAAACCCGAAACCCTGTAACAGGCCTGTGGCACAGTGCTGATGTGCCGTTACACTTTCAAATCCACATACCTGCCCCTTCGGGGGCCCCAATTAATAGTTGGGTCCGAAGGGAGTTATCACGTTCATGCGTGCATATGAATTAATGGTCATTATCAGCGGCAACCTCGAAGAGTCGGCTGCCCATAACTGGTTGAGTGTGATCACCAAGTCAGTTACAAATGCCGGTGGCACCGTTCACGGCACACCTGATTGGTGGGGCAAGCGTCGCTTGGCTTATCCGATCAAGAAACAAGACGATGGTTATTATGCGATCTTCAATATCACGGCGCCAGGCGGCGCACTTGATGAGGCCGAGCGCGCGATGCGCATCGCCGACGATGTGTTGCGCCACAAACTTCTCCGCCTTCCTGACGACGAAGCCGCGCGTCGCGGTCTTTCAGTCGCAGCAAATTCATAAGCAACAAAAAATAGAGGACCAAAAACAAAATGGCTGATAACAGCATCACACTCGTCGGAAATTTAACTCGCGACCCAGAAATTCGATTCACGGCAACAGGTCGAGCAGTGGCATCGTTTGGCATCGCCGTTGGTCGTCGCTATCAAGTGAACGGCGAATGGCAAGAGCAAACTTCATACTTCAATGTCACGGCATGGGGTCAACTTGGCGAGAACGCCGCGGCGACTTTCACCAAGGGCACCCGAGTCGTTGTTACTGGTCGTCTTGAGCAACGTGAATACACATCTCGCGAAGGCGAAAAGCGCACTGCGATCGACGTCATCGCCGATGAACTCGGGCCAAGCTTGCGCTGGGCAACTGCCACGGTTGTGCGCACACCAAAACAAGATGGTCAAGGCGGCGGCGCAACGAACCGACCGGCTAACACCGGCACCAACCCGGGCACAGAGCAAACACCGTTTGACGGTGAAGAACCATTCTGATCAAAAAGTAACAAAAGCAAAAGTAAGGACTTCTCATGACAAGTAAATCAAACAAACTCAGAGCCAAAAAAGCGTTGCTTCGTAAGCCGAAGAAGCGCCCGAACATGATGGTGCAAGAAAAAGTAGGTTTCGTCGACTACAAAGACGTCAACCTATTGCAGCGATACATGTCAGACCGCTCAAAGTTGCGTGCGCGTCGCATGAACGGCAACTCAGTGCAGCAACAACGCGACATCGCAACCGCGGTAAAAAATGCACGTGAAATGGCCTTGTTGCCATACACAAAGCGTGTTTCAGCCACTCGGGCGCCACGTGAGCGTGGCGAATTCGGCTCTGATGATCGTGGTCGCGATCGCGGCCCTCGCCGTCCGCGTCGTGACGAAGGTGCTGGAGATTCAACCCAGGTTGAAATCTCAGAAAATGTCTCGGCTGAAGTTGTCAACGAAGCAACGATTGAAGCCATTGTTGACGGGGCAGCATCATGAAAGTTTTGCTTCGCTCAGATATCAAGGGTGTCGGCCGTCGCGGCGACATCGTAAATGTTTCGTCTGGTCATGCCCGCAACTTTTTGTTGCCAAATGACTTGGCGATAGTCGCCAACGCCGGCACAATTGCCCAGGCCGAGGTCATGCGTAAATCTCGCGAACTTCAGATCGCTGCTGATCGCGAGTCGGCTCGTCTCGTGGCTACATCATTGTCGACAACAGTCATCAAAATCGCAGCAAAGGCCGGCAACGAAGGTCGTTTGTTCGGGTCAATCAACGCTGCTGAAATTGCAAAAGCAGTGTTTGATCAAACTGGTGTGACTATCGATCGCAAAAGTATTCAAGTTGAGACACCATTGCGACAACTCGGCGAGCATTCGGTAACCGCCGAAATTTTTGCCGAGGTTGTGGCAACCCTCAAATTAGAAATCGTTGCCAAATAATTTCGGTAACGAGTTTCTAGTTATCCACCTGTTATCCACAGAAGAATCACAGGGTTATACCCGTAGCAATCAACAGGCAAATTAAGGCATTGTGTAGCCATGTCTATTGCTGAATTTCCTCGTGGTGATCGCAGTGATCGCGGTGATCGCAGTGCGGCAACTCAGCGATCTACAAACAGAATTCCCCCGCACAGCGTTGAGGCTGAGGCATCGTTGTTGGGTGCAATGTTGTTGTCTCGCGAAGCAGTCAGCATTGCCTTCGAGCGCGGTGTTCGTTCGGACGAATTTTATAAGCCCGCGCATCAACATATTTTTGATGCGATTCGTGCGCTCAATTCTGCGGGCGAACCGGTTGATCCGATAACTGTTGGCGACGAACTTCGTCGCAATAACTTGTTAGAAGGCATCGGCGGCATTGACGCATTGCTCACGATACAAAATGCCACGCCAGCGATTACAAGTGCCGAGCGCTACGCCAAAATCGTGCGCGAAACCGCGTCTTTGCGCAAGTTGATTTCGGTTGCTTCAGAAATTGCCGAAATCGCTTATAGCGGCCCAGAAGATGTCGCGCGAGCGATCGACGAGTCTGAGTCAAAGATTTTTGATGTCTCTGAAACCAATGTAGGCGATGCTTCGCAACGCCTGGGTTTGTTGGTCAACGAAGCAATGGAAAAACTCGAAGATCGCGCCAACAACAAAGAACTGATTACGGGCACAGCAACTGGTCTCGACGATCTCGACAAAATTTTGCTCGGCTTGCAACCAGGCACGTTAAATATCTTGGGCGCGCGACCCGCGATGGGTAAGTCGGCTCTAGCTCTCGGTTTGGCTGTGCATGTGGCGCGCACATCTGGCAAGCAAGTGTTGTTTTTCTCGCTCGAAATGGGCACGGCTGAACTTGTGCAACGAATTTTGGCCAGCGAAGCCGGTGTCGATTCAAAAGTTTTGCGCAGTGGTCGCCCATCACCGAACGACTGGACAAAAATCGGGCACGCAGTTGGACGCCTAGATGTGCCGTTGATCATCGACGACAGCCCCGGCACATCTGTAGGTGCGATTCGCGCAAAAACTCGACGCATCGTCAGCCGTCAAGGTGAAGTGGGCTTGATCGTCATCGACTATCTGCAGCTCATGGGCGGCGACGGCAAACCTGAAAACCGCCAACTTGAAGTGAGCGAGATCAGTCGAAAACTAAAACTTTTGGCGCGCGAATTTAACGTGCCAATTTTGGCGCTCAGTCAGCTGAGCCGAAGTCTTGAGTCGCGCAACGACAAGCGTCCGACGCTTTCTGACTTGCGTGAGTCGGGTGCTCTTGAACAAGACGCCGACGTCGTGATGTTCTTGTATCGCGATGAGGTTTATAACCCCGACAACAAAACCGAAATGGGTATCGCCGAACTTAATGTTTCAAAACACCGCGCTGGGCCGCTTGGCAAGGTGCGTCTTGCTTGGTTGGCGGCATATACGCGGTTCGAAAATTTCGCATCAGACCCCAACTCGAACTAGCAATGTTTCTCGGCGAAGATCTTTTGGCATGGATAGTGATCGCGCTCGGTGGCGCGATGTTCGCTGGCAACGTCGCCGCACTGGTGCGTCCGCCCAAAAATCGGCGAGATGCAAACGATTTGGCAAAAGCGCCGGTTGTGCGAAGCGTGGTGATGGCGACGATCGGGGCAATCGCCGCGCTCTGGGCATTCGTCAGCTTGCTTTAATCCCACTTGATCCTGGCGAGTTTTTCGGCGAGCGATCAAGATTGATTAGGTCGATGAAATAGCCTCAATTTAAATCGCTATTTTAATAGTTGACAAAAAGAGTCAACTATTGGCTATACGCCGATATAGTCATTGTTGACTAAAACTGTCGGGTATTAAAAGCACTCGGCAAATATCCCCAAATCTCAACAAATAAAGGAAACTGCTGTGATAAAAACCCCCAAGCCGAACCCCAAACAAAACAACACGTCAAGCCGAGTGGCTCGATTGCTGAGCTATCTGATGATTTCAACTTCGGCGTTGTTTGTGCCGTCGGCGGTTCAAGCGTCAAGTTCGGCCCCCGCAAAGTCACCTCGCGCCACGATCGTCGAAGCAGCTTGGCTTGAAGCCAACCTTAATAATCCCAAAGTACGCATTATCGAGGTAAGCACCGATCCAGGTGTTTACGAAAAAGGACATATTCCAAACGCAGTTAACTTTCGTTGGCATACAGAGTTTGTCGATCCTGTAAATCGTGACATTGCAAGCCGTGAGCAATTTCAAAAAGCGGTTCGCTCAGCCGGCATCAATAAAGACACCAAAGTTGTTCTTTACGGCGACAAAAATAATTGGTTCGCGGCGTGGGGCGTGTGGATTTTTCGCACATACGGTCACAACGATGTGAGCATTCTTAATGGCGGTCGAGATAAATGGGTCAAAGATGGTCGAGCGTTGAGCCC
>DOHD01000150.1:2568-8400 GCA_003535455.1 Acidimicrobium sp. | reverse complement strand
GACTAACCGCCAATAGTCGTCGTGGTTGGCAGTGTTGTTGCGGTTTGCGCCTCGGGCGCTTGCGTGACTGCCAGCGTTGTGGCCAACGGCGTCAGATCGCCCGTGGTCGTCGTGCCAGATATTTCGATGTTCCAAATGCCCGGCGCATTCAGAATGAACGAACCATCGCCCGCGACAATCGCCGCACCCGGGCGCGACAATGGCACATTGATTTGAATGCCCGAATAGCCGATTGCTTGCGGCACCATCTTGACCGCGAAATTGTTTATTCGGCGAGGCTCGATCAGTTCGATGCGCATCGCGTTTGTTCCGGTCACGCCTGGTGTCAGCGAGATTACGACATGAAATCTGTCGTTCTTTAGTTCTTCTCTAAAAGAATAAATCGCCGAAGTTGTTCTCACCTCGGCTTTGACCTGCGGCGGTGTGGTCGCCACCAGCCACGAGGTAAACATCATTGCGATGAGTGCGAAAGTGAGTTCAACCGAGACGGCTCGGCGTAGTCGCCACGCCATTCGTCCCGTCAAATTGTCGCCGTCGGTCAATTTTTGGGTGACAAAAGTTTTCAGCACCAATGTGATAAAAACCATCACCGAGACGAAGACAACTTTGAATACTGTGATGCGACCGTGACCACTGGTGAAAATCGAAGAGCCATCCAAAATATAAACGAGCGACGCGCCGGTGAATGCAGTGACGCCGAATGCCACGAAAGCCTGCTTGGCAAATGTGCGAACCGCACTTACTAAGTCAGAAGTACCCGGGCCGATCAGCACCACGCGCGAGAGAAGCAGCAAACCACCGACCCAATACGCCATGGCGATTGCATGGATCACTCCGAGGATGTAGCTAAATATTGCGACATCTTGTCCGAGGCGCGAAAGACCGAGAGTGGCGATCATTGAAATAATCAAAGAGCTTGCCAACAATTGCGACGCGGGGTCGTTGACGCGACCCGGATTCATCGCCACCCAGCCAGACGCCAAAATTAAAACAAAACGCAAAATCAAGATGGCGCCGCTGCCGGTGTTCAATGCACCGAACCAACCGAAAGGGTTCATCGAGGCGATGAACCCTTGTGATTCAGCTCGCATCGTCGACAGCACGAGAACAAAAAACATGTTGACAACACACGCGATCCAAGTGAGACGCATGTAGCGCAGCGTCACGCCATAAGTTGGCCCTTCGGGCCACGCGGTCAGCATCAACGCAAGGCCTCCAAAAATCGCCGACATCAATAAATATTCGAGAACTCTCAACAGACCGAGAATGCCACCAACTCGCGGACCAGCTTCTTGTTGTTCAATTGTCTCACCAATAATTGTCGGTGTGCCCGGTGTTCCAGGTGTTTCGGTCGCACCAGCGATCGTTGTTTGAATTTCAACAGCCGAAGTAAAACTAAATGAGCCGAGACTTTTATCTGGCAACGCCCAACTCACGGTGCACAAACCCGAAGGCGGAATTTGCGTCAGTGCCGCCGAGACAGTTTTAAAATCAGTTCCAAGTTGGGGCACACCCAGACCCACAAGCGTGCCGTTGCACGCCAACGATAAGCCCATTGCAGTTACGACTTCTGGATTCGCCAATGGATTTTGAAAAACTAACTGCAATTGCGTTGGCGGCACCGAAACAACTTGGTTTGCAGCGGGGTTTGAAGAACTGAGTTGATTCTGGCCAGAAACCGAGGCGTTTGCGGAAGTGCCGAAAAGCCCGACGATTATCCCTAGGCAAACCAGCCCAGCCAGAGCCGAGAATTTAGCATTTTGCTTTGTTTTCAAGATTGCCATGCGTGTCTATAAAGATTAGTTAATTATGGGGCGCATACATGGCGAACCACCCCATAGGTAGGCTCGCTACGAAATGGCTACGCAATCTCTGTATCGGCTTTATCGACCCCGTCGCTTCGACGAGCTCAAAGGTCAAGACCATGTCGTGCGTGCTCTGCGCAACGCGGTAATCAACAATCGCGAGGGTCAAGCATATTTGTTTTCAGGACCAAGAGGCACGGGCAAAACTTCGACCGCGAGAATTTTGGCAAAAGTTCTCAATTGCGAAAAATTAAAAGATGGCGAACCTTGTGGGGCGTGCAACTCGTGCACATCGATCGATGCCGGTTCAAGCTACGACGTGCTCGAACTTGATGCTGCGAGCAACAACGGTGTCGACAATATGCGCGACTTAATCGAACGGGCGGCACTTGGCAACCCTGGTCGACATCGCGTATTTATTTTGGACGAAGTGCACATGTTGTCAAAGCCCGCAGAGGCGGCGCTGCTCAAGACACTTGAAGAACCACCTGATCATGTTGTTTTCGTTTTAGCCACGACAGATCCGCAAAAGGTAAGCGAAACAATTCGTAGTCGTACGCAACACTTGCAATTTCATCTTTTACCGTTGCAAGAACTTAAAGAGCATGTTCGTTGGGTTGTTGCCGACGCCAAACTTGTCGTCAGCGAAGATGCGATTGATCGCGTAGTGCAACTCGGTGCAGGTTCGGTGCGTGACACATTGTCGGCGCTCGAACTTGTTGTTGCGTCAGGCGGAGACGTCGACGAACAAATCTCGCTCGACGAATTTATTGAAGCGTTTATCGATCACGATCCAGGTCGCGCGCTTGCCGCTGTTGGTGCGGCCGTGCAATTTGGCGCCGACCCGCGTGCGCTAACCGAAGACATCGTGCGTTATTTGCGTGATGCATTTTTGTCGTTGATGGCGCCAGAACTCGTGCAGTTACCAAAAGAGCGCGCTGAAATCGTTGGCGACCAGGCGCGACGCATGGGTGCGACGGGCGTCGTGCGGGCGATCGAAGTTTTGGGCGACGTGCTGATCGAAATTCGGCACGCACCTGATTCGCGATTGTTGCTCGAAGTCGCGGTCGTCAAATTAACTCGCCAAAATTTGAGTGCAGATGTTGCCTCGCTAATGGCGCGCATTGAGCGTCTTGAGTCTGGCGTCACTGCGATGCGCGATTCAACCGGGCCGATTGCTCGACCTTCGCTTGTTGATCCGACGACTGGTCGAACAAAACTTGGTGGTCGTGCTTCGACGACGATGCCGAGCGTTGTGCAACCAGCGAAAACTATTCAGTCGCAGCCCCAGCCCCAGCCGCGAGCATCGGTAACAAAGTCGGTGCAGCCGCAGACGACCGTCGAAAATATTGAGCCGCTTAAACCAAGTGCTGTGCTCGGTGATGCAGAAATCAAGAACATTTGGCCTGAAGTTGTCGCCTCGCAAAAGCCGATTGTGCGAGCGCTATATAGTGCCGTCACCGTCAACGATTGCCGAGATGGGGTGCTTACTCTTGGCGCGCCGAGCGAAATGCACATCTCTAAATCAAATGAGCACCTGCAAACTTTGGTCGATTCGTTGCTTCGAATCGCTGGCAAAAAGTTAGAAATCAAATTTGTTGTCGCAGCGACCAAGCGCGGCAAGACTGCGACGACGAGTATTTCAGAGCAAGACGACTACGAGGCAATCGAAGATTTGGCCGAAACAATGCAGGCGCCACCGGGCAAAGTTTCTTCGCCAATCGACGAACTCGCCAAGGCGTTTCCTGGTTCAAAAATTATCGATGACAAGAAATAGTTAGCGATGGCTTCGGCATATACCCAACCGATGCAGGCACTAATTGACGCATTGTCACGGCTTCCCGGCATCGGTCCCAAGTCTGCCCAGCGAATCGCGTTTCACTTGATAAAAAGCGAAGATCGCGATGTCGAACACCTGTCGTCTTCGATTAATAAAGCCAAGGCGACCGTCAAATTTTGCCGACTTTGTTCAAATTTTTCTGAGGCCGATTTATGTCAGTTCTGTAGCGATGACAGACGAGACCCCACAACTATTTGCGTCGTCGAAGAGTCGCGCGATGTCGTGGCGATAGAAAAAACTCGAGAGTTCAGCGGTCAATATCATGTGCTTCTCGGCACGATTAATCCATTAGATGGTGTTGGTCCTGAACAACTGAAAATTCGCGAATTGTTGCAACGAATAGAACCGCAAAAAGTCAAAGAAGTGATTCTGTGTCTGAACCCAAACACCGAAGGCGACGTCACTTCGATGTATTTGGCCAGAGTTTTGCGACCACTTGGCGTCAAAGTAACGCGAATCGCCAGCGGTTTGCCAGTTGGTGGCGATCTTGAATATGCCGATGAACTCACTTTGGGTCGTGCACTTGAGGGGCGTCGCGAAGTCGCCGGCTAAGAATTAGTTAAAGATCAGTCGACGCGCAAAATCAAGGCATCACCTTGACCGCCACCGCCACAAAGTGCTGCTGCGCCAAGACCCCCGCCTCGGCGACGAAGTTCGTATAGCAAAGTTATTGCCAGACGATTGCCACTCATGCCGATCGGGTGACCAAGAGCAATTGCTCCACCGTTGACATTGACAATGTCATCGGTGATGCCAAGATCACGCATTGACGCAATGCCGACAGCGGCGAACGCCTCGTTGATTTCGAACAAGTCAACATCTGAAACTTTTTTGCCGGCTCGGTCGAGTGCTTTGACGATGCTGCGACTCGGTTGATGCAACAGCGACGCAGTGTCTGGGCCAGCGACCATTCCGTATGAAACAAATTCGCCGAGTGGTTTGACGCCGCGTTTTTCTGCCGCGCGTTTTGACATCATCACGACGGCTGAACCTGCATCGCTGATTTGGCTGGCATTTCCCGCAGTGACCGTGCCGGTTTTGTCGAATGCCGGCTTAAGCGATGCGAGTGACTCCATTGTTGTTGACGCGCGAACGCCCTCGTCGTTGCTGACGACAACGGGGTCTCCCTTGCGTTGCGGAATCGTGATCGAAACAATTTCTTCGGAAAGTTTGCCATCGGCAATTGCCGCGGCTGCGCGTTGATTGCTCTTCATTGCCAAGTCGTCTTGTGCCTCGCGACTAATTTCTCCTGCCGCGTATCGTTCGGTGCCAAGCCCCATGAGGCAAGCGTCAAATGCGCACCACAAACCGTCACGTTGAATCGCGTCGAGCATTTGCACATCACCGAATCGATATCCACTTCGTGCACCCATGGCCAGATATGGAGAATTTGTCATGCTCTCCATGCCACCCGCAACGACGATGTCGGCATCACCATTGGCGATCATTTGATCGGCCAGATAAATCGAGTTGAGACCCGACAAACAAACTTTATTGATGTTCACGCTCGGAACATTCATCGGTATTCCGGCCTTCACTGCGGCCTGTCGCGACGGCACTTGACCTTGGCCCGCCATCAAAACTTGTCCCATGATCACATGTTCAACTTCATGCGGGGCGACGCCCGCACGTTTTAGTGCTTCGGCGATAGCAAAACCACCGAGGTCGGCAGCGCTGAACGAAGCGAGTGCTCCGCTGAGTTTGCCGATTGGTGTTCGCGCTCCAGAGATAATGAATGAGCCAGCCATGGGTTAGAGCGTAGGCGGATTCTCTCACTACCCTTAAACCCATGAAAAGCATTCTCGAAGCCATCGAAAACAACGCCGACACCAAGGCATTTTCTGCTTTGCAGATGCCCGAGACGTATCGCGCAGCGGTGGTGCTCAAAGACGAACAAGAGATGTTTGCTGGTGTTGCTTCTGCCGATAAAGACCCGCGCAAGAGCGTGCACATTCAGCAAGTACCTGTCCCACAGATTGCGCCAGACGAAGCACTAATCGCCGTCATGGCGAGCAGCATCAATTTCAACACCGTATGGAGCAGCATTTTCGAACCGATCTCGACATTTAGTGCGCTCACTCGTCTGGCGCGCGAAAGCGAATGGGCAAAGCGGCACGATCTCGCGTATCACATCATGGGTAGCGACGCTTCGGGTGTGGTGTTGCGAGTTGGTTCGGCGGTTCGCAA
>DOHD01000150.1:0-2526 GCA_003535455.1 Acidimicrobium sp. | reverse complement strand
CAACGAATTTGGGGATACGAAACAAATTTCGGTGGTTTGGCCGACCTAAGTGTGGTGAAAGCAAACCAACTCATGCCAAAGCCCGAACATTTGTCATGGGAAGAAGCAGCGGTCAATGCGTTGTGCAACAGCACCAGCTATCGCATGCTTGTCTCGCCAAACGGTGCACACATGAAACAAGGTGATGTGGTTTTGATCTGGGGAGCAACTGGTGGCATTGGCGCGTATGCAACGCAATATGTTCTCAACGGCGGCGGTATTCCGGTTGGGGTTGTCAGTTCTGCCGACAAAGCGGAGATTCTGCGTGGCATGGGTGTTGAAGCAATTATCGACCGCCGTGCAGGCAACTATCAGTTCTGGAAAGACGAAAACACGCACGACGAAAAAGAATGGCGTCGTTTCGGTGGTGACATTCGCGCACTTGTTGGTGAAGACCCGGACATTGTCTTTGAACACCCCGGTCGTTCAACCTTTGCCGCATCAATGTATGTAGCCAAGAAGGGCGGCACCGTCGCAACGTGTGCGGCAACCAGCGGCTACATGATGGAGTTTGACAACCGTTACTTCTGGATGCGATTGAAAAAACTTGTGGGTTCACACTTTGCCAACTATCGCGAAGCATGGGAAGCGAATCGTCTTATTTCTAAAGGCATGATTCACCCGGTGTTGTCACAGGTGTTTGACCTCAATCAAACAGGCGACGCTGCATATCAAGTGCACAAAAACATGCACGAAGGAAAAATCGGCGTGCTGTGTATGGCTCCAAGCGAAGGCATGGGCATTAACAACCCAGAGTTTCGTGAAAAGGTTGGCGAAAAGAACCTTCGTCACTTCCGTAGAAGTTAAGGAGACATTATGTTGCTAACTGAAATCGATCATGTGGCGATCGCCGTCAAAGATCTTGAGGCGGCGATCGATTATTACAAGCGCGCATTTGGTGCGACCGTCACGCATCGAGAAGTTGTCGAGCAAGATGGCGTTGAAGAGGCTCTGCTTAAAGTTGCCGAAAGCTATGTGCAATTGTTGACGCCAACGCGACCAGATTCACCGGTCGCCAAGTCGCTTGAAAAACGAGGCGAGGGCCTGCATCACGTCGGCTATCGAGTCGCTGATTGCGCCAAGGCTTTGCAGTCAATGGTCGCTGCTGGCGCGACACCAATTGACAAGGCGCCGCGCAAAGGCTCACGCGGTACGACGGTCGCATTTATTCACCCCAAGGGAAGTTTTGGCACACTGATCGAGTTAGTTCAAGAGTAGAAATCACCTTGAGCCGAGCGCTGACGATTTCGCTTGGCGCTTTGAGCGGCATGGGTCTGGGGTACTTCGCAAAGTCTTTGATCAAAAAGATCGATTCAGAGATTCGACGGATGTCGGGCAAGGTGCTCGCATTTAGTTTTGTTGCTGGTGCGGTCATTGCTGAGTTTGTTTTTTTGCGTTTCTTTGAAACAGAGTTGCGTGTGTGCTTTGCAATTCTTTGTGCGGGTTTATTGTTGCAGTCTTTGATTGATTTTTATACGCACCGGCTTGTGCGACAGATTTCGCACGCTCTTGCTTGTAGCGGCGTTTTGCTTCTGAGTCTAAATGCGGCCAAAAATTCAAATTTTGATTTTCTCGTCTCTTCATCTGTTTGCGCGATACTCGGTATTGCCGTTTCGTTCTTTTCGAATAAAATTTCTCGCGGGTCGCTCGGTGCCGGCGATGTTCGACTGATGGCTGTGCTCGGTTGGCATCTCGGCTTCATCGGTTATTCAACTGCGATGCTGGCGTTGTTTTTGGCTTGCATATTTGCCAGCGTGTTTGGCGTGGCGATGATTGCGCTTGGTCGCGGATCGTGGCAGCAGCGCATCGCATTTGGTCCGTTTCTCGCGATCGGTTCGTTCGTGGCAATTTTTGCCGACTTCGTGCCGCCATATGGGTTCATCGCATAACTTGGACCAATGCAAGTTCATCTGATCGACGGTACATATGAGATGTATCGGCAACATTTTGGTTCGGCAATTAGAGATCGTGAACCGCCGCCGTTCGCGGGCACGATCGGTGTATTGTCGAGCACACTGCAGTTGCTCGCAGAAGGCGCAACACATATCGGTGTGGCCACCGATCATGTGATCGAAAGTTTTCGTAACGATCTATATGACGGTTACAAGACGAGTGAGGGCATGGAGCCTGTTCTGCTCGAGCAAATTCCGATAATTGAAAATGCGTTGCGCGCATTAGGTGTGACGGTTTGGGCCATGGATAAATACGAGGCCGACGACGCACTTGCGTCTGCTGTTGTCGTCGCATGTGAAGACCGTCGGGTTCATCAAGTACGAATCTTGACCCCAGACAAAGACCTAGGTCAATGCGTCAGCGGTCGTCGAGTGGTGCAAGTCGACCGTCGCAACAATTTGGTGCTCGATGAAAACGAGATTCGTAAAAAGTTTGGGGTTGGTCCAGAATCGATCGCCGACTATTTGGCGCTTGTTGGTGACAGTGCCGACGGGTTTCCAGGTTTGTCAGGTTGGGGCGCCAAGAGTGCTTCGA
>DOHD01000058.1:4813-5663 GCA_003535455.1 Acidimicrobium sp. | reverse complement strand
ATTCAATTTCAACTCGGCGACCAGTGGCCGGCGTGCGCCGATCAGTTGACGCCAGAGATTCGTTTCGGCGTTTCGCGTACAGAGAATTTGTATGGTGTCGAAGCGCGCGGAAAGTTCGAACAACGACGTATCGAACTCAACAATCGCATGGCACAAATTTTTAGCGAAGTTGATTTGGTGATAACTGCGAGCAACCCTGATGTTGCTTTCAATGCCGAAGGGCCGCTGCCCGATACTTTCGGTGGCGTCGTCGGTGGCGCGGGCAACAACGGCGTGCTGACGTTTCCGGCAAATATTTATGGCAACCCTGGCATCTCGGTGCCAGTCGGTTTCGTCGATGGTCTGCCGGTCGGCATGCAGATCATGGCTCGCCATTTCGAAGAGCCGTTGTTGCTCGATCTCGCTCTCGCCATCGAGCGCACCAACCCCTGGCCCCTCACCGCCCCCTAACTTTTAGAGCCACCACCCTGAACTATTCGCGTTCGTTGCGATGCCGTGCAAGCAGAAGCAAATGATAAATGTCTTTGTCTCGTTTGGTCGCAGTTTTTAGTCGCTCCCAGGTATCAACTGAAATTACGCGAACAGATTGTTTGCCAAGCTGAAGCTTCTGACTTTCTCTAATTAGCTCGTTGAAACCATCTTCAGATCCTTCAGGCGCAAACACCAAGTCAAGCAAGCCAAACTTGGTCACCAAGTGAATCATGTCGTACTGAGCCCAATTCGATATTGGATGCCGTGGAAACCAAGTGCCGTACTCGTCTGCTGTTGCTAGCGCTGCATCAATTTCGTCAAAAACTTTTGCAAGGCGTGCAAGATTTTTAGGGCTTCGCGACGGAGTGATATCGAGATC
>DOHD01000058.1:4198-4725 GCA_003535455.1 Acidimicrobium sp. | reverse complement strand
AGCGGCCAAGGCGAGCGAGGCGCACGCGCTCTCGCTCTTTGGCGTTGAACTCTTCTAAAACTTTCGGGTCAAGAGTTTTCTCGAACCGCTCACGAGTAATCGTGTGGGTATCAGGGCCCGACAAACCAATGCGCAGATCTGAACCCGCAGCACGAATAATGCGCAACAACGTATCTAACGTCGGCGATCGCGTGCCCGCTTCGTACATCGAAATCGCCGCCTGACTTGTCTTTGCTCGTCGTGCGAGTTCGGATTGCGAAATCTTTGCTTTTCTTCGAGCCAAACTAATCAGGCTTCGCGAAAACACTTCTTTCGGCACTTTGTCATTATATCGGATTAGATATACAGCATTTTCAATCATGCCCGCAATGTGTGCAGGTTCCGCCGCTCGCGGGCAGTAAAAACTAGAGCGCGAGGGTGGCGCGGGCGACGAGGTCGGTGCCGAACGCAGTGAGAATCGCCAGATAACTCAAACCAGTAGCAGCCATCACCGCCGAATAGCTTCGCTCTTTCAACGCCGCGCGAGT
>DOHD01000058.1:2947-4189 GCA_003535455.1 Acidimicrobium sp. | reverse complement strand
CCGTCGTCGATTGATCCGTTAAGAACGCTGATCATGCCCGTTGGCAAAATCATAACGACAACTTCGAGCGGCCAAATAAATAAAACCGCGTTCGTCAATTCGTTTAACAACTTGCGCGTCATGCCCGGTTGCACCAAATACCAATGACCGAGCAACATCAAATCTGTGACGGCACCAAGAAACGCCGCGCCAACAAGTACACGTGATAAGTCGACAACACCGCCACTGTTTGCGACCACCGAACCAATCAAACCGATTGCGCCGACGGCGACCGCGATCAAGTCAGATAGTGAATCGCGTTTGGCGAAAGTCGCGAATGCGATGCCCGCAACCGCGACGCCCGCAACTTCGCGGATCAATACTCGGTCAAAATAAAAACCCGCGGCAACACCCAGCAATGCAAGCACGCCAAATGTTGCACGCAACAACTTTGAGTAGCCGAGCGAAATTTCTTTGCTGCGCAACGTGAACCACAAAAAGGCGAGACCACCCGTCGACCATTGCAACAAAAATGTCGCGGCGTCGAGACGCATTAATTTAAAATCACTAGCGAATGATCGACTTTGTTCATCGATAGCGGGCCGTTGTCGGTAGCAACCACGATGTCTTCAAGTCGCATGCCCCACTTGCCAGGCAAATAAATGCCGGGCTCGACGCTGAACGCGTGCCCCGCGGCGATCGGCAGTTTGTTGCCGCTGACCATGTACGGCTCTTCGTGAGCTTCCATGCCGATGCCGTGACCAGTTCGATGGATAAAAAAATCGCCGAAGCCAGCATCGTCGATAACTTTTCGTGCCGCCGCATCGACCGACTCGCACGTTGCACCAACAACACCGGCTGCGACGCCGGCAGCTTGTGCGGCGCGCAAAACCGAATATGCGCTCGTGATTTTTCGGGATGGTTCGCCGACAAAAACGCAACGCGTGATGTCACTGCAATAGCCGTTCATCGTGCCGCCGAAGTCGCACAACACGATTTCATTTTGCTTGATGACCCGCGAACCTGGGTGATGATGCGGACTGGCCGCGTTTTCGCCCGCGGCGACAATCGCAAAATTGACGACATCATGACCCTCTGCGATTAGTCGAGCCGAAATATCAGCCGAAACTTGGGCTTCAGTGCGACCCACCAATGCAATTTCGCCTGCTTGAAGTTGCGTCGCCACGCGATCGGCTGCCGCACCCGCCGCTTGCAATGCGACAATCTCGTCGGCGTCTTTGGCCATGCGCAATGAGCCAACAA
>DOHD01000058.1:0-2933 GCA_003535455.1 Acidimicrobium sp. | reverse complement strand
GCCACCAAGATGCTTGGCGACGATCTCGACTGGGTTTTCGGTTTCGCCCCACGGCACAATTTTGAAAACATCATCAAATGGCGTCACTCGTGGTGCTTCAAGTCGCGGCACAACGAGCGCCGCCACCGAATCGTGAGTAACCACGAGCATCGTCAATCGCTCGAGTGGCATCGCGTAATAACCGGTCAAATATGGCAAGTCATGACCAACACTGAGCAACGCCGCATCAATTGATTGATTCTTCATCGCTTGGCGAACTCGCGCTAAGCGTGACGAATAAAGCGCGCCACTCTTAACAGTCGTCATATTCTCACTCTAACTAGAGCGCACGCAAGCTAACGCAAGCTAGCGCGAGCGCACGCAAGCTAACGCGAGCTAACGCGAGCCAACTTGCGCCAAGCGCACGACAACTGGTTCGCCGCTCGCTTGCGAAGTTGTGCTTTCGGCGGCTTGCTTGGCGTGATAACTCGAACGCGTCAAAGGGCTGGCTTCGACGTGTTTAATGCCGAGACTTTCTCCAAACATGGCGTATTCGACAAACTCTTGCGGATCAGCCCAACGCGCAACCGGCAAGTGTTCGCTCGAAGGTCGCAAGTATTGACCGATCGTCACGATCTGCACACCGACCGAGGCGAGGTCGACCAATGTTGCTTCAACTTCGGCTTTTGTTTCGCCAAGGCCCAACATGAAACCAGATTTCGTAACCAGACCAGCCGCATTCGCACGTGCCAACACCGAAAGACTTCGCGCATAGCCAGCAGACGGACGAACTTCGCGTTGCAATCTGGCGACCGTTTCGATGTTGTGATTCAAAACATCAGGACGCTCGGCGAACAAAACTTCGAGCGCATCGGTGCCTTTGGCGTCTGAGATGAGCGTTTCGACGCGAGTCAGTGGCGATGCGTTGCGAATTTGGCGAATGCACTCGGCGACATGACTCATGCCACCATCAGCAAGGTCGTCGCGAGCCACCATCGTCAACACCGCGTGCTCAAGATTCATTTTTGCAACTGCTTGCGCGACGCGACTTGGTTCGTTGGTGTCTGGGGCAAGCGGCTTGCGCGTGTCGATCAAACAAAAACCGCACGCACGAGTGCATCGTTCGCCGAGCACCATCATCGTGGCAGTGCCATCGGCCCAACATTCAGAAAGATTCGGACAGCCCGCCTCTTCGCAAACGGTGACGAGATTCAGGTCGCGCAAAATCTTTTTTGTTGCCAAAACTTCGGGGCCGTGATTGACGCGAGGTCGCAGCCACTCGGGCTTGCGCGCCGAAAACTGCACGCTCGAACTTGCAGTTGCCGGCTTAGTTGACTCTGCTGACCAGGCAACGTCGTGGCGATCAAACTCACCGTGCGCAAAACGTTTTGCGGCGAGCACGCTGACCACATCGGCAACTTGTTGCACCGTCACATTAAAACCAAGTTCGTGCAGCGAAGTAACACCGTGTTCGGCGATGCCACACGGCACGATGTGATCGCGCATAAACGCAAGATCAGTCGCGACATTCAACGCAAACCCGTGCATCGTGCGACCTCGCGAAACGCGCACACCGACTGCACAAATCTTTTTTGGCTCGACACTATGCACATCGACCCAAACACCTGGGTAACCAACGAGCCGACCAACGTTTTTTACGTCAAGTTGCTCGAGCGTGTCAATAACGAGTTGCTCGACACCATGAACATATGCCTGCATGTCGGCGGGGCCATTGACGCCGTGCTTCGGCGCCAAATTCAAAATCGGATAAACAACAAGTTGCCCTGGGCCGTGATAAGTGATGTCACCACCACGATTGACTTTCACCAATTCGGCGCCAACTTCGTGCGGCTCGCACTTCAAGTTTTTTTCTAAATCGGCGTTCGGCCCATAGGTGAAAACATGGGGATGCTCGAGCATCAACAGGTGCTGACTTGTCGATTGCGAAAACATTGCATTCTGAATTGCAAGCGCCTCGCGATATGGCACCTTGCCCAGCCAACGAACGTTTAGTTTTGACGCGAGACCCAATTTTTCGCGCGACACGACTGAAATTTTTTCGCGCGACACGATTTAGATCTCCGCTGACCAGTCCTGTGTTTCGAGAACGCGTTTGACTTTCGACAAGAAACCTGCGGCGTATGCACCGTCGAAAGCGCGGTGATCCCAACTCATAGCCAAATTGCCCACAGGGTGAATCGCGATGCTTTCAGAACCGTCACTCAAACGCGCCACAACCGGCTTGCGCACGATCGCGTCGGTCGACATGATCGCAACTTGAGGTTGGTTGATAATCGGCATCGTCAACACAGAACCAGCAGAACCATTGTTTGAGATCGTGAATGTGCCACCTTGAATTTCATCTGGCGTCAGTTTTCGGGCGCGAGCACGGGTTGCGAGGTCTGAAATTTCTCGAGCGATTGCACGCAGTCGCTTGCCGTCGGCGCTGCGCACAACGGGCACGAGCAAACCATTGAATTCGAGATCGACCGCGATGCCCAAGTCGACATAGTTGTGCACGACCAAACTGTCGCCTTCGATGCTGGCATTTAAATTTGGATACTCAGCAAGCGCATCGACAATTGCTCGTGCGATAAACGGCAAATACGTGAGAGTGAAACCCTCAGATTGTTTGAACTGGTCTTTTACTTCGCTGCGTGTCGCATCGACATTGGCATAGTCAACCTCGACAACGCTAAACGCATGTGCGCTGACTGCTTGCGACATGATCATGTGCGAGGCGGTGAGTTTGCGAATTTTCGAAAGTGGCATAACTGTTTCGCGTTCTGACGGCGCGGTGAACTTGGCGGGTGGCGCCGCGGCTGCGGGCGCAGGTGTTCGCGCAACTTGCGGTGCGGGTGCTTGCGCGGGTGCGGGCGCAACTTGCGGTGCGAGTGCAGGCGCTGGCGCCGGTGAAACTTGCGGTGCGAGTGCAAGCGCTGGCGCCGGTGAAA
>DOHD01000146.1:6574-13909 GCA_003535455.1 Acidimicrobium sp. | reverse complement strand
TTGGTGGTTGGCACAAACTTGGGTGCGCGACTCGGGTTTCTCGTCGTATTGGCTGGACTTTTCGGTTGGATGGCGATCATGGGATCAATTTGGTGGACATACGGAATTGGTCTTAAAGGTCGTGAGCCGTCATGGCAACCTGGCGAACCAACCACGATTGTGCGAAGTTCAGACTTGCTTGACGATGCAGAAATAATGCTCACGCCAATGCAGCCATCTGGCGATGCAGTTGCAGACGCGGCAGCCGCATCTACGGCTTTGCAAAGCGAAGGATGGTTGTTGTTGCAAGAGTCTGACCCGCGTCGAGGTCAGGCCGTTGCCTCAGCCGATGAAATAATTCAAAAAGAAGCCGAAGAGTTCGCGCTAGGCGAATATGTCTCTGTCGCCGTATACGACAAAGGTGGCGATCGGTGGCCGAAGATCAATGAGTCTCTCGATTTCGTGGCATTTTTTCACGAACCGCATTATTCAATCGTCGAAGTTGCGCCGATCGTGCCACAACGAGTCGAGCCTGGTCGAGCGCCGGCTCGTCCTGTCATTGACGAAACCCAGTCACATCGATACGTATACATGTTGCGTGACCTTGGTTCGAAGCGTCAGCCTGCAATTTTCATAACCATTGGCTCGTTGATCATCTTCTTGTTGTTGTGCCGATTGTTGCATGTGCGAGATTTGCGTCTACGCGAGAACCTGACTGCAGACTCTGGTTCACGTTCTTCAGCGAAGAGCTAATTCGTGGGTCAGTATCTTCCGATCGTCGTATTGACCGTTCTGGCAATCTTGTTTGGCGTCGGTTCGTTGGTTGCGTCGAAATTATTGGCACCTCGTCGACCAAACACAGCAAAGCAAGCGCCATATGAATGTGGCATCGTTCCGAGCCTCGAGGCCCCCGAACGGTTTCCGGTCAGTTTCTATGTGGTGGCGATGTTGTTCATCATGTTCGACATTGAAATAATTTTTGCCTATCCATATGCCGTGGCCAGCAAATCGCTCGGCGCATATGGCTTCTATGAACTCGTGGCTTTCAGCGCAGTATTTTTTGTGGCGTTTGTTTATGTCGTGGCCCGTGGCGCACTTGATTGGGGTCCGATCAAGAAAGCCCGCAAGTTGGTCGAAATAGACGGGGACATTCTTTCTGCGTCAAGATCGACAACGACAACAATTCGCCGTGTTGGGCTCGAAGGTCGTGAGCAAGAGAAAGTGTCGGTCTGATGGGGTTGATACAAAATGTTGCCGACGACGGTCTGGGTGGTCTCGAACATAATTTTTTGACGGGTCGCGTCGAAGAACTCGTCAAGTGGTCGCGCTCGCGATCAAGTTGGGGTGCAACCTTTGGTTTGGCGTGTTGTGCAATCGAAATGATGACAGCCGGCACCGCACACTACGACTTGGCAAGATTCGGCATGGAGGTTTTTCGCGCCTCACCGCGTCAGGCCGACATTATGATCGTCGCAGGGCGGGTTAGCCAAAAAATGGCGCCGGTATTACGTCAGGTTTATGACCAGATGATGGAACCAAAATGGGTTATCTCGATGGGCGTTTGTGCCAGCAGCGGCGGGATGTTCAACAACTATGCAATCGTCCAAGGTGTCGACCAGATTGTCCCCGTCGATGTTTATGCACCAGGATGCCCGCCGACACCAGAAACTCTGATTCACGCCATCGAAACTTTGCATCAATTGATTGAAGACGGCGAGATTATGCGTCGTCGTGCATCGACAGGCGCTGGTGCGCAGGTTCATATCCAAGAAATCGCTGCAGGCACGACCACGCCTGTCTCTTTAGGGTCGCGTTGAGCCGTGACGCAAGTTTCGAGTCGAGTTGCTGATGATGTTCGCTTCGTCGCCAAAGCCGACTATCTAAAAACTCTCGCCAAATTGCGTGAAGAGGGTTTCGAGATGTGCGCCGACTTGACGGCGGTTGATTATCTGACGCACCCAGGCCGCAACATCGCCGCCGGAGTTTTGGGCGAAATAAAACTTGAGAGGTTTGAAGTGGTCGTCAACCTACTCTCGCTTTCTCAGCGTCGTCGCGTGCGGTTGCGCGTGCAAATCGCAGAGTCTGACACAACGATCGACTCGGCTTTTGATCTTTACCCGGGCACCGAAGCGATGGAGCGCGAAGTTTTCGACATGTTCGGCATCAAGTTCAATGGTCACCCAGACCTGACGCGAATATTGATGCCCGAAGACTGGCAAGGACATCCGTTGCGCAAAGATTATGGCGCCGGAAACATACCGGTTCAATTCAAGGGGGCGGCATCATGACCGCGACTGAAAATATTGTTGCGCCCAAGGGCGACGAAGTGACGGCGGCTGGCACCAACGAAGGTCGACAAGAGCTTCAACTTCGAAAAGATGTTTCAGCAAAAGAAATTTTGCGAGGCTCGGGCGCCGTTCTGCGGATGAGCGAGTCTGAAGTTGCTGCACTCGCGGGCACTCAAAGCGAAGATCAAACGATGATTATCAACATGGGCCCTCAACACCCGAGCACCCATGGGGTTTTGCGCTTGATGCTCGAACTAAGTGGTGAAACGGTGTTGCGTTGCAAGCCGGTGATCGGCTATTTGCACACCGGCATGGAGAAAACTGGCGAATCGCTGACATTCATGCAAGGTGGCACAAATGTCACTCGCATGGACTATGCGTCGCCATTGAACAACGAGCTTGTTTTTGCGTTGACCACCGAGAAGTTGCTCGGCATCGACCAAGATATTCCGGAACGCGCGACCTGGATTCGAATGTTGCTTTCAGAACTGAATCGCATCAGTAGTCATTTGTTGTTTATGGCGACCAACGGCATGGATATCGGCGCGGTCTCGATGATGCTCTACGGGTTTCGTGAGCGCGAAGAAGTGCTGCGATTTTTTCAAAAAGTCACTGGTCTGCGAATGAACCACAACTTCATTCGCCCCGGTGGCGTCGCGGCTGATTTGCCGGCAGGGTGGCGCGACGAGGTTCTTAAATTGCTTGAGGCTCTGCCACCGCGACTCGCTGAATACGAAATTTTGATGACTGGTCAACCAATTTGGCGTGAGAGATTGCAGGGTGTTGGTGTGATCACCCGCGACGAGGCGATCGCACTGTCGGCAACTGGCCCAATTTTGCGCAGCACCGGGTTGTCTTGGGATTTGCGTCGCGATATGCCTTATTTGCGCTACGACAAGGTCGAATTTGACGTGATCGTCGGAAGTTATGGTGATGCCTTCGATCGTTATTCGATTCGCCTCAACGAGATTCGCGAATCAATGCGCATCGTGCGACAGGTGCTTGATGCGATGCCGCAGGGCGACTATCGAATTCAGGACAAAAAAGTTACACCACCACCTCGTGGCCGAATCGACGAATCAATGGAAGCGTTGATTCATCACTTCAAGATTTTCACCGAGGGTTTCAAAGTGCCGGAAGGCGAAGCATATGTGGCGATCGAAAGTCCGCGTGGCGAAATCGCGTGCTACATCGCCAGCGATGGCTCGGCGACGCCTTATCGAATGCATGTGCGCGCACCGAGTTTTATCAACATTCAGACCATGCCACATATGATGCGCGGCGGACTCGTTGCCGACGCCGTTGCCGTGATTTCGTCTGTCGACCCTGTTCTCGGCGAGGTTGATCGATGAGTCGTTTGACCGATGCGAATACAAAATTGGCGCACGAGATCATCGCCAGATATCCAAGACCGAAATCTGCATTGATCCCGTTGTTGCATCTGTCGCAAGAACAAAACGGCTACGTCACTCGCGAGGCGATGCAACACCTCGGCGAACTTGTCGGTGTAACTTCTGCCGAGGTTTATGGAACCGCAACTTTTTATGAGATGTTCAAGTTTGAACCAGTCGGCAAATATTTGATAAATATCTGCGGCACCATGTCGTGTGCATTGATGGGTGCGCACGATCTGATGCATCATGCCGAAAAGAAATTGGGCATAAAGGCCGGTGGCACCACTTCAGATGGTGTGTTCACACTCGCGCATGCCGAATGTCAGGCGGCTTGCACCGAAGCTCCGACGCTGCAGGTCAATTATCGCTATCGCTTGCGCGTGACACCTGCCGACCTCGACAACTTGATCGACAATTTGCGAGACGGCAAGTTGAAAGATGAGTTTCCGCCGCATGGTGTGTTGTCACAAGTTCGTCAGACAATCGGCGCTGATCGAGCAGTCGGGGCGAAGGCCCCAGAAGATGTCAATGAGTCGCCTGCGTGGCTAGATGGCAAGGCCGCGTTATGAGCAAGACTTTCGTGCATGCACCTGGTTATGTTTCTGGTGACCGACCAAAAATAGTCACTTCGCGATTTGAGTTTGCCGATTCGTTCACGCTCGAGAGATATCTCGCAACAGATGGATACAAAGGTTTGCGTGCGGCTTTGTCGCGACCAGCAAATGAAATCCATGAAGATGTAAAAAGTGCGACCGTACTTGGTCGCGGTGGCGCTGGGTTTCCGGCCGGCACGAAGTGGGGTTTGACCCCGCAACAAGTTTGGCCGCGATATTTGGTTGTCAACGGCGACGAGAGCGAACCCGGCACCTATAAAGATCGTTTGCTGATGGAGCGCGACCCGCATCAGTTGATCGAGGGTTGTTTGATCGCGTGTTATGCGGCGGGGCTTTCGCAATGCTTCCTATATATAAGGGGAGAAATGGCTGTGGCCCAAGAGCGCGTCGCGGCGGCGTTGAACGAAGCGTATGCGGCTGGTTATGTCGGCAAAAATATTTTGGGTTCGAAATTTTCAGTCGACATTATTTTGCATTGGGGTGCCGGCGCTTATGTCGTCGGCGAAGAAACCGCGCTTATTGAAAGCCTTGAAGGCAATCGTGGAATGCCGCGACTGAAGCCACCATTTTTTCCGGCGGCAAACGGCCTTTACGGCCAGCCGACGATCGTCAACAATGTCGAGACTCTTGCGAATTTACCGTGGTTGATGAATCATGGCGTCGCTGCGTATACGGCGATCGGCACAAAGACCTCACCGGGCACGCGAATGGTCGCTGTCTCGGGTCATGTCAAACGGCCTGGTGTCTACGAGATAATCAACGGCACGACCACATTTCGTGATTTGATTTTCGGTGAAGAATTTTGCGGTGGCATTCGCAACGGCAACGCGCTTAAGGCATTTGTTCCTGGTGGTGGCTCGGCGCCATGGTTCACCGCAGATCAGCTCGACCTTCCGTTCGAGGCAAGTCAAGTTGGACCCGCTGGTTCGATGCTTGGGTCTGGCGCCGTGATGGTGATGGATGAAACGACTGATATTCCGGCAGCAGCATTGACGCTGACACATTTTTATGCCCATGAATCTTGCGGCAAGTGCACACCATGTCGCGAAGGCGGCACCTGGCTCGAGAGAATTCTTCGTCGTGTTGTTGACGGTGATGGCACCGACGCAGATTTGCAACAGTTGCTCGAAGTCGGTGCGATGATCTGCCCTGGCGCGTTTCCACATGCGTCGAACGAAAAACTAGGTTTGACAGCCGTGCCCTTCCCATACAAGATGACGACGATTTGTTTTGTCGGCCCATCGGCTTTTGCGCCGGTGCATTCGGCGTTGACATTGTTTAGAAGCGAGTTCGAAGCCCGCGTCAAAAAGCGCGTGACGATTCCGGTGACTGCGATTTCAAGTGTCGCTGCGAATGTCGGTGCATCAGCATGACGATCGTCGACCCGATTAAAGAAGTGGCGCCAGTCGACCCAAATATCGTGAACATCACGATCAACGAAAAGCCGGTCGTCGCGCGAAAAGGCGAATTAATTATCGCTGCGGCCGATCGCACCGAAGATTTCATTCCGAGATTTTGTTACCACCCTCGCATGGCCCCGGTCGGAATGTGTCGGCAATGTCTTGTTGAAGTTGAGACACCGCGCGGGCCGATGATGGTCGTGTCGTGCATGACACCGGTGGCCGAAGGTCAAATTGTGCGCACCGCAACTGACGGCGTAAAAAAAGCCCAAGAGGGCGTGCTCGAATTGTTGCTGGCGAATCATCCGCTCGATTGTCCGGTCTGCGATAAGGGTGGCGAGTGTCCTCTGCAAGATCAGGCGTTCAGTCACGGCCCTGGCGAGAGTCGGTTCGTCGAAGAAAAGCGACACTATGAGAAGCCGATTGCGATTAGCGACATTGTTTATCTAGATCGCGAGCGTTGCATTTTGTGCGATCGGTGCACTCGGTTCGCCGACGAGGTTGCTGGTGATGCGTTGATCACATTTACGAGTCGTGGCAACGACACACAAGTTTTGACGTTTCCAGATGAACCATTCAGTTCATATTTTTCGGGCAATACCGTGCAGATTTGTCCGGTTGGTGCGCTGACTGCAAAACCATATCGATTCAAGGCGCGCCCATGGGATCTTGAACAGACCGAAAGCACTTGCACGTCATGTTCTGTTGGTTGTCGAACTGTTGTTCAGAGTAGTCGCGACGAACTGGTGCGATACCAGGGCGTCGATATCGACCCGGTTAACTGGGGTTGGTTATGTGATCGTGGCCGCTATAACTTCGAGTCGGTTAATTCGCCTGATCGTTTGACGACGCCTTTGATTAAAAACGGCTCTGAACTTGTCGCGACTTCTTGGTCGGTTGCCCTTGAGAACGCTGGTCGTATGATTCGCCTCGCATTGGCGCAAAACCCGAATAGCGTCGCGATTTTGGGTGGGGCGCGTGGCACCAACGAGGATGCTTTCGCTTGGGCGATGTTGGCCGACAAACTCGGCATCAATCAACGTGATGCCCAACTCGGTGATGGGTTGAGTCCTGAAATTTTCAAGCTTGACCAGGCGACGATTGATCAGACATGCGCGGCCAGCACGATTGTTTTGCTAGCCCCTGATCTGAAAGAAGAATTGCCCGTTCTCTATCTTCGGTTACGAGACGCCGCGCAAAAACGCAAGTCGCGAATAATCGAATTTTCATCGCGTGATTCTGGTCTGACGCCGTATGCCTGGCGTTCGGTTGGTTTCGAACCTGGTAGCCAGGCCCAAACTGTTCGCGATGCATTGGCCACACAAGAAATGAAAGAGCAAATTTCGCGCGGCGAAGTTGTCGTTGTGGTTGGTCGTCAAAACTTGGCAGAGAGCGAAGTGTTCACTCTGCAGGCGTTGGCCGAAGTTTTTGTGGCCGCGCCAAATGCGAAAGTTTTGCCGGTTTTGCGTCGCGGAAACGTGCGTGGCGCCGTAGTTGCCGGCCTGACCCCGAAAAATAATTCGGGCGACGCGATTGATATTTTGAATTCTGCCGCCGCGGGCAAAATTGATTGTTTGATTTTGTTGGGCGCAGACCCAATTAGCGATGTCGCCGACTCGGGCGTAGTGCAGCGAGCACTGGCTCAAGTTAAAAATCTGAT